>JAIPGF010000034.1 GCA_021736205.1 Candidatus Izemoplasma sp. | reverse complement strand
ACGCCAAAATCAATAAACTGGATTTAGATTCTCTAACCCCGTACAACGAAAATATAAAACTTAAATTCTCGATGAACAATCCCCAGTGATTTTACTAGGGGATTTTTTATTGGCTAGACGTCCATCAGTTGACGCTTACCAACATATTAGCTTGAAATCCAATACAAATAACAACCGAATTTTGGTATAATAGAAATAAGATAAGAAATTTAAATTTTTTAAAGTGGGGATACCGATGAAAAAGAAATATGTCAGAAAACTATTTCGCCATAAAAATCCATACGATATAAAAGGCACCAATCAATTATTCACGGATGCGTTAAGAGAAAATGCGATTCATCATAAAAATCACTCAACCGAATATAAAGAGATATTAGATAACTTCGCGTGTGATTTATCACAAATCAAAACCATTAAAGACATCAAAGATATTCCGTTTATCCCAATGGTTTACTTTAAACGTCACGACCTAAACTCAATGCCATTTGACAAAATGGCCATTAAGGCCACCTCATCTGGTACTTCATCAGGATTAAAAAGTAAAGTTGGTATGGGCTACACTGATTTATGGCGCGGGTTTAAAATGATCTGGCGTTTGTTTAGATATCATAAGTTTTGGTCATTAAAACGGGTGAACTATTTTATCTTTGGCTATGAACCTACCAAACACACAGATGTCGTGATTATGAAATCAGCTAACGGCTTTACAAAAGTTGCCCCAGCTAAAAAACGCTACTATGCGATTAGATGGGATGATGAGGTAAACAAATACAAAGTCGATTTAGACTATATGAAACAAGGCCTTATAAAAGCCTCAAAACAACGCTTTCCAATCAGAACTTTAGGCTTTCCTGCCTATACTTATTTCTTACTTAAAGAAATGAAAGAAGAAGACATTAAACTCACTATGCCTAAAGGCTCACTCCTCACGATTGGTGGCGGCTGGAAACAGTTTTATGCTGAACAAGTAGATAAACAAGCCTTCTATGATATTGTAGAAGACGTTTTAGGAATCAAAGAAGACAACATCGTTGAATTCTTTGGTGCCGTAGAACATCCTGTTGTCTTTCCTGATTGTAAGTATCATCACTTACATGTGCCGATTTATTCAAGAGTATTAATCAGAGACCCTGAGACCTTTGAACCACTCAAAAAAGGAGAAATAGGTCTCGTTAATTTACTCTCTCCACTAAATCAAGCAACCCCACTAACGTCTGTTATGACAGATGATTTAGGGATTTTACATGAGGGCTGTGAGTGTGGCCTTGAAGCCCCTTGGTTAGAAATTATTGGACGCGTGGGTATCACAGACATTAAAACATGTGCACAGGGCGCACAGGCCCTGATGGATGAGTAGGTGAAAAGATGATTTTATATAACGGAAACACATTTAAAAATACCAAGCAACACGCATTAATCGCTTCCTTACAAACAGACTGTCTAACAACCTTAGATACAGAAAATTACCTCACACCAGACATCGTCATAGACGCATGTAATCAATTAGTCACCCAGATCAAACATGGCGACTATGATTCACTCATTACACCGTTATTAGAGTCCTATAATATTCCACAGGATAAATTTGATTACTATATCTCAATGTTTACGAAAGACGCACTGACTAAAAAACTAGACATTGAATTAGGTAAAGACTATCAGTCTTTGTCTGATTTAAATCAGAGTAACAAACGTGAAATACATCCCCTAGGGATTTTATTTCATATTGCAGCTGGGAATGTAGATGTTTTACCAGCCTATTCTGTGATTGAAGGATTATTAACCGGTAATATCAATATTCTAAAATTACCAACAGGGGATAACGGATTATCTGTTAAACTCTTATCTGAATTGATTAAGATAGAGCCCCGTTTAAAAAATTATATTTATGTCTTTGATGTCCCATCAACAGACACAACTACCCTTAAACAACTAGGCAATATCGCTGATGCGATTATTGTCTGGGGTGGCAATGAAGCCATTAAAGCTGCAAGAAAGATGGCTAGTGTTAACACACAAGTCATTGAATGGGGTCATAAATTATCCTTTGCTTACGCTAGTTTAAAGGCTACAGATGAAGAGATTAAAGGACTCGCTAAAAATATTATGAGCACCAATCAACTATTTTGTTCATCAGCGCAAGGTATTTTTGTCGATACCACATCAAGAGACAAACTCGATCAGTTCGCTGAACGTGTTTTTAAGATTTTCCTAGACACACAAAAAGATTACCCCCCAGTACCTTTTGCGATGAAAAGTAAAAACGCAGTAGAACTTTATTATCAAGAGATGGTAAAAAACAAAACAGAAAAACGTATTTGGAAACAAGATGGGATTAGTGTCATTACCTCTAACGATAGTAATTTAGAACTCTCACTATTATTTAGAAATATATGGATTAAGCCATTACCATCAAATGCTATTGTAACAACAATTAAACCCAATAAAAACTTCTTACAAACTGCTTCAATCTTAGCCCCAAAAGACGACTATACAACCTACAAAAATAAACTTCTTCAAGCGGGTATTGTTAGACTAAAAAAACCTCAAGATATGTCTGAGGTCCTACCCGGAGAAAGCCATGATGGAGAGTATCCTTTAAGACGTTATACACGAATCGTTGAATATTATAATAAATAATAGAGTAATGAAACAACCATTTACCCTTATTCCACTTAACAAGAATGTTTAAGCAGACTTGTTAAGTGTTTTTTATAATCAGTTATAAATTAATACCTAAATCTGTGATATAATAAAATTGAAAGGTCACTATACCATAGTTTTACCGTGTCTTTTTAATACTAATTAACCACATCAAGTAAATACAGAAAACTGGCAAACTAAAATCAAGTTAAGGAGGAGTTTTTGTGAAAACTTTTTATGCCATTGTATGTTTACTCTTGATGATAAGTTTGAGTGGATGTTCTAATGGGACAACCGTCTCTGAAGAGGATGATCTCTCAAACAATACGCAAATAACGTATTCGATACCTGAAATATCTGGGGTAGATGATCTTACCTATTATATTGGTGAGCCTCATCCAGACTATTTTTCAGGTGTTTTTATTTCTGATGACATCTATGATGATTTAGAATCATCGTTAATCATTGATGATGCATCAGTGAATTACCAACTAGAAGGGCAGTATCCTGTCATCTATCAGGTGACCAATCCAGATGGTCGGTATGATCATAAAATAGTCACAGTAACAGTTGTTATGCCACTTGATTTATCGCTATTACCAGAAGACTTTATGATTATCACAATCAACGATAAAGCCGGGATCGTGTCTATGGATGGGACCCTGATACTAGAAACCATTTATGATGAGATAAAATTCTTAAATGACGCATTATTATATATACGGCTGTTTGACAATGAACGTGTCTATGATGTAACTGAACAAACCTTTATAAGCTATGACTATACACCTGAGGTTATTGGTAATACTTTGTCTATCTACAAAGAAGAGGCTCACTTTGGTCTAATGGATAGTGAGGGGACTAAACTAACTGAGCCCATCTATGATGATGCTTTTTTAACGACTCATGGCTATGTTCAAGTTGGTATCTATGATGAGGATACATCACAGTTATTATATGGTGTCATAGATAACGACTTAAATGTCATCGTACCCATTATTTATGAGGAGCTATCCTTTAAAACAAATGGATATGTGTTCACGCATAATGGTAGCAGCATGTATTATAGTAATAACGTGAAACAAACATATCCACTAGAGTCACTAGAAACAACAAGTATTGACTTTGGCAGAAGGACGCTTTATGCCTTCCCAACAGAAACGGGAGATTTATTATTAGATGAGACACTAGACATCAACATCTTTGATGATAATTCACCCTATTATTTAACCGATAAAAAATGGATGAATAATCAACTTTATTATCACCTTCATACACCAACACACACGGCTATTTATCAACTAAATACACAAACTAAGATAATGACACCGACTATTAAAGATTTAGACGATTTAAATCAAATCGCAGATTCACCCTATTTTATCTATCAAGATAACACACAACTAACACTCTATGATGCTGACTTTAATCTCATTGATTCAATTCAGTTTTTAACTAAAGATCCTGATGTTCAAAAGGTATCTGAATGGTTATATTTATTCAATAGCCCAACAGAACAAGAGTATCTATTTATTGACTTGAACACCAATCAATTAAGACAACATGCCGCAGGGTTTATTAGCTATAATGGGGATTTAGTTAAGTTTTATTATACTCAATCATCAGGTAGTCACCGAACTTATGTTTATCGTAATCAAATTATCCAACTTGATAATATCTATTCAATGGAGATACAAGAAATTGATGATTCCTACTACTTTTGTGCAAGTTACAGTGATTTAAGCGATCTTTTCACACTAAGTGATAACTATGGTGGGCGTTTATTAGAAGAAGACATTCATTTGTGTGATTTGTTTGAAAATTATTTTTTAATAAAACACACAGATAATACCTATTCAATCATAGATGAAACAAGAAGAGAATTACTAAGTCATGAGGAGTTTATTTATGTCTTAAATGAGGATTACGTCTCGCCAAAAGAAACCGATCAAACAGGGAATGTCTACCGTATATTCAACATTCATAGCGAGGCATTTTTAAGTGAAACATATTACTTTGACGACGTGGCGCCAACTGACTATGATACAGCCTATGATAATTACTATAAATACCCATATCATGGTCATGGGTTATTAGGGGTTACGCAACAAGGCATTTATCCACAAACTGACTTTTATGATGCGAGTGGAACATTAATTGCCTCAATTCAATCAGATTATTACCGAATCATTAATGAAAACTACATTCTTTATAGACAATTACCATTCACGGTTTATGGCATATATGATATCAACGCCGATGCAACCATATATGGTAAAATGACCCACTATAATTTAGCGATTTATGATGAGTTCATTATTTTATTTAATGAGTCTTCAGGACGCGGTTATGTCTTAAATGAATCAGACTTTAGTGTTCTTTACGACACAAATCTTGATTTTCATGCCTCGGGGACAATAGATAGAGTTAGTGTCAGACTGGGTCTGATTGAAATCCATACAGTCGAAGACGGCTATTACTACCATGATTTCAAATACGATCAAACTTACCATACAATTGATAGGGTGTACCAGAATAATGACTACTATATAGTCACAAGCATATCAAATCCAACTGTCAACATCTTTAGAAAGAATCCTGATGGAACACTAGAAACACTACGTTCAACAACAACTGCCGAGCGCATTTCATTAGAAGGACCACTCATCAAATATAATAATGCTGTTTATGATATCACTATGACTTATTTATTTCCAAATCAGGAAACTTACCTTGAATCGCGAGCCCGAGGAACAGATTTTATTGTCTTAAAAACACGATATAATGGAGAAGATATCAACAGATTAATTACCTTTGATCCTGTAACTGGAGAGATAAAACATGTTGAAGAAATGGAACATTCATATCCCTATAAACTTGTTGATAACCCACAATATATGGCACTTTACTACAATAGGTATTACCCAGGTGTTATTTATAAAAAAGCACCTAGTAATATTTATCTTGAATTCTTTTCTGCAGACAGTATCCACCAACTCACGGATATGTTTATGATTATATCTGATGACGTAATGCCTTATAGTTACAAGATTAATCGTTATTCATTAGAAGATAATACAGTCACTCCAATCATAACAATTAAAAAAGCGAACTATAATCTAGAAACGAGTACAATCACCTATGGTAACCATCAGTTAACACTTAATAACACCACAATCAGTTATGATGGTGTTGATTATGATGATGTGATTGGGTCATTTGATAATGACTATATCATCTTACAAAAAAATCCAACAGTTGAAACACGCTACACAACTTATACAATAGTCTATAAATATGATGGAGCATTAACTAATTTAACATCAGTTCCAGAAAAAGTTGACATCACACTATATCAAAGCACATTAAAAGACAAACAATTAAATGAAACGACTATTTTATTTAATCAAGAGGGAATATTAGTCTCTTATGCTGCAGATACTATACGTCCACACCCTGAGTTAGACATGTATATTATAGAGAACTTTGGCGCTAAAGGATTGATTGATGACTCAGGAGAACTAATCATCCCAGCAGAGTATCAATCAATTACGTTACATGATAATTACCTCATTGCACAAACAGGATCGTTATATCATGTTTATGATTTAAACGGTAATCAATTACTCACATCCCCCGTTAATGACATCACCATACACTAAAGAAATCGCCCATCAATTGATGGGCGATTATTTTTTGCTTATTATAATTTATTTTAGCAAAGTAAGTTATGATATCATTAATAAAACAATCATAAAAATAAAAATATTAACGATAAACGATAAAAAATACTTGTAAAACATTAATTATGTGATATATTAGTAGTATAAAGGAGTGATTTTAAATGAAAGAAACAAAAAACTATGCACAAACTATTTTGAATGTCTCTTATATATTTACAAGAGTCTTGGAAATCGGATCGTATGTATTACTAGGAATTGTTGGATTAGTGAGTCTAGTCTTCTTATTTATTCCTACCGATGTTTTAATGGTAACATTAGAACAGATTAACCATATGAATTTGACAATTAATCAAATTTCTATTGATGTATCATCTCTTGAATTAACAGGAGAAATCACCGTTAAATGGCTTATTGTCTTTGGCGCAATTTATGTGGGGATTAGTTTAGCATTTGCTAGTGTATTCTTAAATAACTTAAGACATATTGTTCACCTTGTTAAGCAAGATGATCCATTCTTAGAAGAGAATGCAAAACGTCTATATCGCATGGGAAAACTTGCTATTATCGCAAGTTTTGTAATGCCTATTGTTGGCGCATTATTCTTAATGTATGCCTTAGAGTTAGTTGGGTTCCAAAAAGCAGACATCAATTTTATGCTTAATTTCACCTATTTATTTGTTGGGTTCTTATTAATTGTTCTTGGTAGTGTCTTTGAAAAAGGTGCTTACTTACAAACTGAATATGACCAAACGGTGTAAGTGCATGCCAATTATTATTCGATTAGATCGTGTACTTGCCGATCGTAAAATGCAACTGAGTGAACTCAGTGAAAAAGTAGATGTTAGTGTTGTTAATTTATCTAAATTAAAAAATGGCCACGTTAAGGCCATCCGATTTTCTACACTTGAAGCAATATGTTTAGCTTTAGAGTGTCAACCAGGAGATATTTTAGAATATGAACAAGCAAACGATTAACTGTTTGCTTGTTTTTTTGTGCCGGAAATAAATACGTTTTAACAATACCTTGACAGATTAGGTATGTAATGATAAACTTTATACATAACTAAATTAGGTATGGAGGATACTATGAAAAATAAAATAATTAATTATGTAAATTATCAGTTTCGTTTTGATGAAAGAGAAGACATTGAAGAAATCAAACAAGAAATCATTGCAAATCTAATTGATCGCTACCAAGACTTAAGGAAAGAGGGCTTAGAAGAAGAACCCGCTTATATAGAAGCAATTAAACATATGGGCGATATCACAGAAACCAAAGAAACAAAAGTCGACGAGATCTATCAAGAGAAACCTTCTTGGTCATTAATCGCTATGGTGACAGTGACAATACTTGCCGTCTCTGCTGTTTTGATTTCCTTGTTTTCTAGTTTTATTGGATTACTTGTAACCATCCTTAGTATTACATTCTTTGGCACAGCTAGTTATAATTTATATGCCACTTCCCAATACAAACGCGCTGAGTACTTAGATATCGATAAACAAAAAACCAATCTAAATACCATCATGAAATACTTTAGAACAAACTATCTACCGTGGTCTATATCATTTTCAATATCACTCACAGGACTATGTCTACAAGTCATGTTTCTTCTAACAGCTGAGTCCCTCACTACTATTGTTAGCCAAGGTATTTTTCAGTTTATCATTGTGGTTTTTATTATCGGACTGATTATATTCTTAACGTTAATTTTACTCTTTAAAAACATAGAAAAGAAACTCTACAAAAGATATAAATTCATCACAGGAGAAACGGTACCAAGTAGTATCTATCACTCGTTTATGCCTAAGACAAGCACCTTCTCCTGGCACCTTGTATTCTTTGTGATTATGTCATTTATACTATGGATTTTACCTGTTTATTACGCGAATATGAATTCACCGCTTATCGTTTCCTTATATACTTTAGTTGGTCTATGGATTCCCTTTTTAATAAACATAGGTGCGGGCATTTACTTAATTAAAACCCATAAACATAACTCAAAGGTGACTAGATACCTAATCATACTTGGTGTCTTATTCAGTTACTTTTTGGTAGGACTAGTATATGATATGTCCACAAACTCTAATTTCGCAAGTGTTTTAAACATAAGTTTATTATTTATTGTCATCACTTCAATTGTTTATTTCGTTAACTTTAGAAAAGATAAAAATAAAGAGAAAGCAAGTTGATTATATGAGTGTTGTTGGTGATCTCTTAAGAGGACATACTGAATCTATTATTTTGGCACTCTTAATCGATAAAGATTCTTATGGTTATGAAATGAATAAACAAATAGAGAAGACAACAGAAGGCAAACTCATCCTAACAGAAGCCACACTCTATACAGTCTTTAAACGTCTAGAGAAAAAAGACTACATTAGATCTTACTGGCAAAATGGTCAAAACAATGTCAGACGTAAATATTACTTCATCACAGATAAAGGCAAAGACTATTTAACAGAACTTAAAGAAGCCTGGATAGAATTAGAAGATACAATGAATTCATTTTTAAAAAAATAAAAAGACTTTCCTAATATATCAAAAAAACATACTAGATTATATATTAATCTAGTATGTTTTTTTAATCGTGTCCCTATTAATCAGATACTTTCAATTGATGCGTTTTAATTAGATACCACTAATTAAATTATTTGTCTCTAAATACCAGGTGTTTTAATATTTAAAAAAACAAGTCCATCTGAATTAGCTTTTACACTCATCGGTGTGTTCGGGGGACATAAGACAACATCATTTGGTTTAACATCATAATGTGTGTCATCTCCAATAGTAATTTCACCTGTTCCTTCTAAGATGAAAAATGTTACATCAACATTAACT
The DNA here is from genome assembly GCA_021736205.1 of Candidatus Izemoplasma sp. GTDB lineage: Bacteria > Bacillota_I > Bacilli_A > Izemoplasmatales > Izemoplasmataceae > JAIPGF01. The sequence continues at coordinate 3,363 of JAIPGF010000034.1, read as the reverse complement.
TGGTGAGGTGGAATAACATCTCCTGGTTCTAAAATAAGATTCTTAATCGTTGTATGTTGGTGATTGACAACTGTTTTTGCTTGGAATCCTCGTTTGTTTATTGCTGATTCTAAGTCACTTAAATTAAAATGAGTCATTTTTTGCTCCTTTCCTTAGTTACTTATAGTATACATCTTAATTGAATCATTGTATGTGATAATTATCACATATATAGTTTGAAGAATTTAATATATGATTCCATACAAACAATTATAACGATTGTGATATGTGTTTTTTGTTCTTTTAAATGAGTTTCAATTAAAGCATGAATTTTAACTAAAAAAGACATCTAAAAATGTCTTTTTTAAGTTCATATTATTTTTTTAATTCATCAATAATTGTTTTGACAAATACAGGTAAATCATTAGGGGTTCTTGATGTAATGAAATTACCATCCACAACAACGTCTTCATCAACATAAGTCGCACCAGCATTTTCAATATCATCTTTGATAGAATAAAAGCCAGTTAATTGACGGTTTGATACATCACAACTTGAGATCATTAACCATGGTCCATGACAAATTGCTGCGATAATACTACCTTGTGTATTCATCTTATGGGCAAAGTCAATGGTTGACTCTGTGCGTCGCATATAATCAGGTGAAAAGCCTCCTGGGATTATTAATGCAGCATAATCTTTTGGGTTTGCGTCTTTACTAGCTAGCGTACTTGTGATTGGCATCCCACTTTTACTGTGGTAAATGTGGCCTTTTTCTTTGCCAATGATATCTAGGTTGTATCCTTCTTCTTGCAAGCGATAATAGGGATAGATAAATTCTTTTTCGTCAAATAAATTTTCAATCAGAATCGCAATTTTTTTCATCGGTAAAACCTCCTTTATAAATCTTTTTAAAATAAATTTTTGTGTTGCTTATCTAATTTAATTATAAAACAGGTTAGTTCCTAATACAACGTATACACGAATGATTCAGTTGGTTGCTATAATCATTAAAGTAGTCGTATTAAGCGTGTTTGTGTATGAGAAAATTAGTTTACTAGACTTAAACGCTTGATATAACGCGTAGCTTCAACATCATCACAATCCCGAAAGTACTTTTATAGCGAATCATTAAATTCATTCCAGCGACAATCATCAACGCAACAACACTAAGTCTAACGCCTTTAAAGAATGCTATTACAATCGGATGTTCAACGTAGTTAAATAGTAATGTAGCAATAGTGAGAATCAGGACAAATGATGGAAGTGTTACTGCAAGCATTGTTGTTATAGCTCCTTTGATTCCTCGTAAACGAAGTCCAGTATAAACGGCAAAATTAACTGCTAAAGCACCAGGAATTGATTGACAAATTGCTAAGGTATCATAAAACTCATCAGACGCCATTAAACTATGACATTCGACCAGTTCACGTTTGAATACGGGGATCATTGCGTATCCACCACCAAAGGTAAATGCGCCGACCCGAAAATAGATTAAAAATAACTTTTTTAAGGTAATCTTCATAGAACTACAACTCCTAATATCAGTCCCCATAGTATCAAATGTCATTACAAATGACAAGGCGATTGTAAAAATCTTTTAAAAAACAGACATAATTGATAAAAATAGTAGTTTTTACTACCTTAAAATAAGTCTTTATTTATATTACTTTGTGTAACAAATAAAATAGTGGTATTATATATATAAGAGTTACAAAGACATATCAAAGGTGGTGAGGTTGAGTATGATGAAGAAAATTAATCCTTATTTGTTAACAATTATTTTGGCACTATGTTTTCTGATTTTTACTATTTTTGCACGCGTAATTATGAATCAGACATGGGAAAAAGTTGAGGATAATGAAAAAGAAACCGTCGTCGCAATGGTGCATTCACGATCTAACCACGTGTTTGATCAACTTAATTCTTTTTATGCATTTGTTGAAACCCATAAAAATGATGAAATTACACTGGATGAGTTTAATACATTTTCCAGTGAATTAATGAAAAACGATTATGGTGTTGTGAATTATAGTATCGCTATTGCTGGTATTCAAGAGTATGTTTATCCACTTGAAGGTAACGAAGATGTATTGGGTCATAATTTACTAGAAGATGATAGAGAAGAAGTTGTTACGGCTGTAACAACAGCAATTAATACAGGAGAAATGACATATAATGGTCCTTATCCTATGAGAACCAACCCCGACAAAAGCATAATGGTCTTTAGATACCCGGTCTATAATGATGATGGCACATTTTATGCAATAATTAACACCGTTATTGAAACTGATAAATTATTTATTAACGGAAGTGAAAAGGTTGATAAGAATAAAATATATGATATTGAGATTCAGACAATTGAAGGCGTAACTATCTATGGATCTGTAGCAAATAATGATAATGCAACTGAGTTTTATTCGGGTTCCTTTGATTGGATTATTATACTAGATTATCAAGAAAGTTACGTTAAGCAAATAAACCTCATTAAGAATTTTTTAAATCTATTATTTTTAGTTATAATAATAAGTATTATCTGGTCTGCGTATTTGTTTAGCAAACGAAATAAAAAATTATCTATTGAAATAGATAAAATGATTTATTATGATCGATTAACTAATTTACCTAACAGGAGAAAATTAGAAACATTTTTTGAAAATCATCCCGACAAAAAATTTTCTTTGGCCTTCGCAGACATTGATGATTTTAAATACTTAAATGATACTTACGGACATGAATTAGGCGACCAAGCGTTAAAAGAAATTTCACAAAAATTTCTAAATGCTTTAGGGGAAAGTGTCTATAGATGGGGTGGAGATGAGTTCATTTTTATCATTGAAGGTGATGACAAAGACGTAAGAAAATACTTAGAAAGAATTATAGAGGCCATTAAAAAACCACTTAAAGTAGATGATGATTGGTTTAGTTTAACAATCAGTATTGGTGTTTTAAATAAAGCAAATGATTATGAGACACTATTTGATTCAGTTAAACTAGCTGACATGGCAATGTATGCTGCTAAGAAAAGCGGTAAAAATCAGTATGTTTTTTATAATTCTGATCAAGGTTATCAATTATCACAATTTGTTAAATTTGATCAAATGAGCAAAACAATAGATTTTGACACGCAATCAGCATTATACTTCCAACCCCAATATTCTTTTAAAACAGACAGAATTATTGGTATAGAAGCATTATTTAGAATTGAATTTGATGATGGGTGTGTTTTACCAAAAGGCTTTATCGGTGCAGCTGAAAAAAATGGTTCAATAAAAAAATTAGATCAATATGTCTTGCTTAAAGCAATTGAATATCATCAGATATTACAAGATAGAAACTTTAACATCCCTATTTCTGTTAATGTATCAGGTAAAACCATTAGTA
>JAIPGF010000008.1 GCA_021736205.1 Candidatus Izemoplasma sp. | reverse complement strand
TAAACAGTTTCTTCTTTTTCGCTTTCTTTAATCATTAAATTTATCGCAATCCCAAGACCAAGCATCGCGTAAAATATTGGGGCAACACTAATAATTTGATCATTAAAGAACCCACTAATTAAATAAGCAGTCACACTTGCAAATAATCCTGCCCCGATATAATCACTTAATGTTTCAAATTTACGATTAATAAAGAGTTTAAAACTCTCCGATAAATAGAGTCCAAATAAAGTAAGCATCGCACCTAATGAAATCACACCCGTGTTAACACCCATTTGTAAATACATGTTATGGGGCTTATCAACCACAGTTCTGATGCCCATGAAGTTTAGTTTACCAGCAAAATCATCTTGTGGAAAAGCAATTGGGAACATGTCAGGTCCTGCGCCTATAAGTAAATGTTTTTTTAACATAGGAATTGATCTCGACCAAATAAATGTTCTTGATGAAAATAAAGACCCGTATGTTTCTAGAAATTTAATTTTATCTGGATTAACTGGATCGAATAAGTCTCCACTAAGGCCTTCAAATTTAAATCCATCAATTGTTAACCAAATATTAAAACTTCTTCCATACGCTCTTACATTATAGTATTTTCCATCTTCACTTCTTGTAAAGATATAATCAGCGTAAGACGCATGATTAAATGTCACACGCCTCCCCTCTTTTGTTGTTTCAAGCGGTGTACCATCTAAATCATAAAAATTAAGCTCATTCTGCACAAAATCAAACTGTAGACTTTTTTCTTCTGTGACTATTTCTGCATGATAATCATCAAAAACAATTTCTTTAAAATAAACTCTATTTTCTGCACGCTCTTCAGCTCTTTCTAAATCTTTTTTTATGCTTAAATTTTTAAACTCATTGATGATTCGTCCATCAGATATCTCATTCAATCCATACCCCACAACTAATAAAGATATAAATGGGATGATGATATATATAGGTTTTCTCATTGCTTCTTTTCTAAAAATTATCGCAATTAAGAGCAATGCAGCAATAACTCCAATAATACCAGCACGTGAGTTTGAACCAAACCCAACAAATACCATTAATCCAACAAATAAAATTGTTATAATAGCGTATATCGCTCTTTTTTGATAAAAATAGAGTGCGAAACTAAAGGGAATTAACAGTGCGGCAAAACTTCCAACAAAGTTAGTATTGTATAAGGTCGCATAAACAGCAAAATCAGCAAAAGAAAATCTTAATTGATCTGCTAATGCATGAAACTCTTTAGGTAAGATAAGCAGTTGTCCAAACTCAGTTCTAAAAAGATCCTGCCCAAAGTACTGACCAACACCAATTAATCCAACACCAAGACCAACAAATATAAATGCACCAATAAAAACTTTTAAGTGTTTTTCATGTCTAACAAGATTAATGATTGTTATTAAGAGTAAAATATACCCAATTAGAACAAAGACCCCTTGAAACATCTCGATATAACCTCTTAAAGCAACATCTATATCATCTGCGAATAGGAATGAAAGAAACACAAACAAAACATATACACCCATTGGTTTATAATATGACGTTTTAACAAAATCTAATTTATCTAACCAATAAAGAATTAAGACTATTAAAGCGCCAATATATGATGCAATAATGAAGTATATAGATTTATAATAATGAAAAAAGTCGAATTGATAGTTGCCACCTTTCCAATATATTGCTTCTAAGCCATCCAACTCAATAAATTTAGCATAAACAATAAGTGGGACTATCGCAATAATAAAAAGCACTGGCAACAAATAAATCGATGTCAGTGGATGTGCTTTTTTATATGCTTTTGAGTATCTTCTTTTTCGCCCCATATTACTTCCCCTTTAATTTAGTGTATCAACGACCTTAATAATATAATAACCCTCAGTTACACCATTTTGCGCTGTTACATAAAGCCTGTCATAACTAAACAACTGTTCAACACTTTTCTCAGAGCCTTCACTGGTTGTAAATCTATATGACTGATTTGAACCATTGCTTGCTAGAATTATACTAAGTACTTCTTCTTGGGATGTTCCTTCCAATATAATTAAACTATCTTCATCAACTTGAACTACAAATTCATCAGTCGAAACAACCTTAGTATTGAATGTATATAAACTAGGACCATCTGCACTTTCCTCTGGTTTTGGTTCATAGGTCAATCCATAAAACAAAGCACCTATAAGCAATACAATTATAATTAAAATAAATTTTCTGTTTAATTTCATACGTCACCTCAATAAAATATGTCTACTGTTATTTTACCAAACACCCAACACTTTGTCTAATGATTATTACAATAAAAAAAAGGCAACACCGCATAGGCAGTGTCGCCTTAATCTTAATTCTTTACTCTACACTATATACTAGTTACTCAACAATAATTGTGTAAGTAGCAGTAGTACCATCTTCAGCTGTTACAACTAGTAGATCGTAACTAAATAGATTTGCACTATCGTCTTGACCTTCAGAATTGTTAACAACAAATGGATTAGTATCAGCAAATACGGCATCTAACGCAGCTAATTCAGCTAATAAGTCAGCTTCAGTAGTAGCATTTTCACCTAACATTGCAGAGACAGTAATAGTCATTGCATCTGTATCAACAGCAACTACCACATCATCTACTCCGTCAGCATCAGCAGTAGCATCAGAAATATCTGTACTATCGCTGTCCGCAGGTGCTGGAGCAGCATCAACCATAATCACATAATCTTCAGTAGTTCCATCTTGTGCAGTAATTGTAATATAATCATAATCAAATAACTCATCACCTGAATATTTAGTATTTTCAGCATTATCAAATACTTCAGCAGCTTGGAAGTTAGCATCTAATACTAAAGCATCAAGTAAATCTTCAACTGTAGTACCATAAACAACATCTAATGTAGTTCCGCTTTGAACAAATACTTCCTGTTCAGTAACTTCAATAATTGAATTATCGCTCAACTTGTCATCTACTTCAACTTCGTAGTAGTCTACAGTTCCATCTTCTGCAGTAATTTCGATATAATATGCATCTTCTACCGTATAATCAAAGTCTTCTACATTATATACACCAGCAGCAACACTGTATGTATCTTCAACAGAGTCATATACATAGAAATCATCATCAGCTGTTTGATGTTCATTAGCTAAGTCAAAGTCAGCAACGATATCATCTGGAGTAGTAGGAGATCCAAGAGTAACTTCTGGATAAACTTCAATATAAGTCGAAGTATCATTGAAGATTACAACTGGCTCATCAACAAGAGTAATATTTGTGCTACTAAATGTAAATTCAACTACAGTATAGTCTTCAGGAGTTGCAGCAGCATCTTCTGCTTGGATTGTGATTATTAAATCTCCAGCAGTATTTGTATCAAATGTATAAGTTTCTTTTTCGGTTTCTAAGTCGAATTGTGCCATAATAGCAGCAGCATCATCAGAATCTCTGTTAGCAGAATATACGACAATATTATTACCAGAAATATTTCTGATTAATGTATCATCATAATCATCAACATACATACCTGTATTAATGTCGGTATAACCAGACTCAGAAATAAATGATACAGAATAATCATCAGTAGTTTCACCATCTTGAGCAGTAACACGTACGATTAGATCTGCAAGATCAACTTCGTCCCAATCAATAAACTCTTCATCATCAATACCATAGTCATTAGTATCATCGTTTGGTAAATAATCATCGTTAACCATAATGAACTCGATTAATGAGTCATCTTGGAATCTGTAATCTGTAACTGGATCTAAATCGCCTTGTAATGCACGAACAACTTCATCTAACTCTAATTCATCTAATTGAGTAGCGCTTACCCATTCATTAGGGATTAAGTAAATTGTTGAAGCACTAATACTATCGATATATTCAAGAGTTAAATTTGAAAGATTAGTATATAAACTTGCGTTATTTAACTTATCTTGTCTTGTAATAGTAAATTCAGCTGTTTCAGTTCCATCTTCAGATGTAACAACTAAAACATCACCTGTATAAACCATACCAGTTCTCGAATTGTCAGCTGGTGTTTTAACAGCAAATGTAGTTGTAGAACCATCAGTAGCTTCTAATACAGAAACAAAGTCATATGATTCAGTTCCCCAAGCAACATTAATTGTATCAGCACCTAAGTTTACAACAATATGATCTTTGTCGTCAACTATGTCAACACCAACAGAAGAACTTGGTAATACGTTAAATGTATAAACCATTTCAGTTTCATCTTCAGCAGTAACAACTAATTGGAATGTAGCATCTTGGATCAATGTACCGTCAGGTGAATGATCAACAAATGCAGGTGTATCTAATGAATCATCCCAAATTTGTAGTACATAAGTTGCATCTGAATCAACTTTGGTGATATCAGTAGCTAAATCAGTGTCTGGATAGTTCCAAGGAACATCAATAATAGTACCATCAACTAATGTAGTATCAAATTTAATTCCAGTTTCAGAAGCTTCAACAACTTTCACAACATAAATGTTAGTGTTTTCGTTATCTGTAGCAGTAACTTGAACTTTGTCTCCAGTTTTTAAATCAGCAAGATCTTTTGAAGTTAATTCAGAATCTACTACTTCAATAGTACTATCTAAATCTTTAACAACTTCTAAATCAGCAAGTAATAAACTAGGTGTTGTTCCTGGACGAACTACGAGTTCACCATCAGTGAACGAAATAACATTTGCAGGTTCATCAACTAATGCTAATTCGATTGCTGAAGGATTGTTAACTAATGAAATATCATAGGTTAATGTTGTTGCTTCATCTTCAGCTAAAACTTTAAGTTCATAACCATACTCTACAACTGTAGTACCAGTAGTAACTGCGTCTCCAGAGTCATCTAATACAGTGTAAACTTGGTCTCTTCCATCAACAGGTGCTAATGCTTCGATTAAATCGAGAACAGTAGTTCCATATTGAACTGTCATAGCAGCACCTGTAGTCGTTGTGTCATCAACAGTTACAACATCTGTATCTGCAGATTTAACAGCTGTGCTTGTGCTTGCATAACGTAATTCTACAACATTACCGTCAACTAGAGTGATTTCAGCTAAAATTTCTTCAGTATCTAATGTTGTATAAACTGCAGATGCACCAAATGAATTGAACGATCCATCAGAGTTATATAAGAATACATTTTCAGCTAATGTAAAGATTGTTTCTCCTGAAACAACTTTATAAATAGAAGTATCTGTCGGATTTTCTAGAGCTGTAACTTCAAATACGTCATCTAAAGTAGGTTCTGGAAGATCATCTGAAGCAATATTGATGTAAACCATCATATCTTCAGTGATGTATTCTTCATCAGCTAAGTTTGTGAATCCAGCATCTAAGTACCAGTTAACTTCGTATGGAGAAACGCCTAAAACGTCACCATTTAAGTATTTTATTTCTTCTTCAACATCATTGTTATAAACAACTGTTAAAGTAAGAACTAACTCATCCATAGATAGAGCTTCAATCCACTCTTCTTCTGTACCTTCGTATCCAGGGTAGTTCATTTGATAAATTTCAAATGCGCTCCATCCTTGAGCACGAACGCCAGTATCTGTTTCACCAACGAACCAGTTACCATTTTCACCAATAGTTGGATTTAATCCCGCTTCACCTTGTGGTCCGGTAGCTGGGATTTCAGTATCTGTTTCACCAATGAACCAATTTCCGTTTTCACCAACGAAAGGTATTAAACCATCAACACCATCAGCTCCATCGGCACCATCTTGTCCAGCTGGTCCAACTTCACCTTGTGGTCCGGTTGGTCCTTGTGGTCCTGCAGGTCCTGTTGGTCCTTCAGGTCCGGTTGGTCCAACTTCACCTTCTGGTCCTTGTGGTCCTGCAGGTCCTGTTGGTCCTTCAGGTCCGGTTGGTCCAACTTCACCTTCTGGTCCTTGTGGTCCTGCAGGTCCTGCTGGTCCAATTTCACCTTGTGGTCCTTCAGGTCCAACTTCACCTTGTTCTCCTTGTGGTCCTGTTGGTCCTGCTGGTCCTACTGGACCAACTTCACCTTGACAAGCCGACAGGGTAAACAAGAATAAAGCTAAAACTGTAAATAATAAAACTTTTTTTGTTTTTAACATAATTTCTTGAGTGCTTTGTCTTGCACTCATGTACCTCCTTTTTCTTATTTAATATAAATTCTCACTTATTTTTTCACTCACTTGCGCGAGTGGTATTGCTAACATGAACAAAAAAACAAACATAACGTTGTTTTTTTCGATAACTATTTACACCAAAGGTTACAACAGTTAACGCTAAGGCATGACTCTCCCTCCTTTACGAACCTTTACTTCCTCCATGTCGTCAATGTTAATTATATTATACACGAAGTGTATGCAATATTCAAGAATTTATTGCATAGTGTAAACAGGGTAAACTTGAAACTGAGTCAGTTTTTACTAGTGGTTTTGATCATCTTATATCATCTACCAGGTTTCGATAAATGTGAGATGGTCTGATTTTTCTTACTAGATTTGTCAAACTCAACCACAAATTATACGCTTGAAGTCTTTCAACTTCTTGTATTAAATCATACCATTTATCTTTTTTGTTTTCAAGTGTTTTCCGTTAAAATTGAGCGATTAACGCAATTTTAATTTAATTATAATTTTTTTCAAATTAACGTAATATTCACTTGACAAAACACATATAAATTTATTATACTTTTATACTAAAAAAATAAACAGTGGGATTTCAAAATTTAAAAAATACTACAAGTAATTACATCTTATACTTTATTTTAGCTAGTTTTAACATGTTTGTCCACTATAAATTGAATAAAACGTTATCAAACTAGATAATTTTTTTGTAACTATCTTTAAAACTGTGCAGTGTTAAAGTTTCATTAAGACGATTAAGTCTGTCTTTTCAATAATCAGTGGTTCTTTTTTATGGAGATTTTTAGAAATAATTTGTAAGTTATTATTTTTAATAACCCCAAACGGAATCACCTTAGTGTCAAATGCATTATATATAGATTTAACAAATGATTTAGCTGTTGGGAATTCAATTGGGAATGTCTCATCAACTAAATATTCGGCTTTTCTAATAAACGCTTCTTGCGCACTTTCTTCTTGTTGATTAATTTCAAGTGATAATAAGTTTTCATAAAATGATTCTGTTTCTTCAAATAATGCTAGTTTACTTAGTAATAATGAAATTATTTTGTTGGAAATAATAGTATTATTAATGTCGAAATCTTTAACAATTTTATCATTATTTGGATCTAACAATTCAACAATAATATTAACATCATCGCGCTTGATATGACCCTCTAAATAAATCAGGTTATTAATCACGTTGGCATCTAAACTGTCTCTTGATTGGGTTTCATCTGATAACAACACAATTGTGATTGGTTTAGTTGTATTTGTGACCTGACGTGAGTTGATATCTTCAATAAATGATTTAAGTTCTTCTATTTTAATCCACTTAGCACTAAATTCATTATTGTATATTTTTTCATACGCTTTAAAGGCGTTTAGCATAAATTGAAGTTTATTATTATTGCCAATGACATAAATTTCTGCATCTGTTGAACTTTTATATTCTTTGGTTTTTAGTGATACTAACGGTGTTGTTGTATTTGATTTATGAGCAATCGTTTTAATGCTTTCAGATAAGACAAATAAATCATTTCCTTTTTTAGCAAGTGGTACACATTGATCATAGTCTTTTAAACACGCATCAAATGTCACATCTTTTAATCTATATACTTCACTACCTTTAAAACTAAATAATGATAAATAGACATCTTCCATATAATTATGAATAATCGTTTGCGCAATGATTTGCCCTAATCGTCTATCAAAACAAATCGGTAATAAGGTATGCGGTTTGAGCGTTTCAACAGCCTTAGCCATTGTTTGAATTTTTTCTTTTGTTTCAATACGTTTTATCTCAGCAACAATCGGTGGGTCGTACTTATAACTAATACGTCCGACATTCAATACTGTCTTAACCACATTTAAATCACTTTTTGTCATATCAGCTGTCACAGTTTCATACGTATCTTTATTCATTATAATAACTGCGATTGCTTCTTCAATCGAGATATCATATAAATTCTTGGTTAATAAGGGACTGCCATTTTTGACTAATACATTTAAGTTAGATAAAGAGTTTTTCTTTTCCGATAAAATATTAATCGCATTAACAATTTGTTTTTCAGCTTCTTTTTTATCAATGTCAGCTAAAATCATCACTGTTAAGTCTTCTTCTTCTAAATGTAATAGATCTGCCACGAGTTCTGGTACCTTATTATTCCAATTCAAAATCACAATATGTTTTTCTAAATAAACCTTACCGCTCCCACTACGCTTACTCTCAAAATATTCTTTAATTAAGTTTGTTGTTAAAGCAATAATGGTTCCGGTAAATAACACCATACCAACAATCAACACAGCAACTGCTAGTACTAACATATTAGAATCTTCTACTTCTAAAATAGCATTTGGTGTTAACATCCATTTGACACTACCATGTACAAGTGCATCAAATACATTTAAATACTCATTGTTTATCAGTGTCGCGACAAATGCGGCAATCACTAAAATCATAAGATTAATCCCCACCATCATCATGATGATAAAAACACCAGGACGTTTATAGGTTTTAATACTAATTTTACTTCTTGCTTTCGATAAGCGTTGTTTTATTTTCATAAGTTACCTCCCAACCATCTTTATTATACAATCGGGACTAAGTGTAAACAAGAATTAAAAACAACTCATTATTTTTAATGCATAAAGAAATATAAAAGATAGGCTCAATTTCCACCTGTTTACACTATATCACAAATTAAAATAATAGTTGTGAAAAAAATATGAATTTACGCATAATATACTTAATTAAAGAATAAAAACTGTGAGAAATTCTCACAGTTCAATCTTATATGAAACCTCCTTGGAAAGCAGCAACCCCAAAGATAAAATAAAGGATAATATAGGCTACGATAAAATTCCTAACATTTTTACTAAATCGATGAGCTAAAAATCCCCAAATTAAGAAAATTAAATTCAAAATCGGGATACTCAAAATTAAAATTAAAAGTCCCCATACCAATATACTTAACGTGTTTCTTTTAAACATTATTTCCTCCTTTAGTTGTTTTTAAATAGTCTATAAAAACAACTTGATATGATAAAAGAGCAAGTCGAAATGACTTGCTCTAATAATCATTAAAATTCAAAATGAACAAGTAAATTTTCATCAAGTATACGAGATGTGAAAGAGGTCATTAAGAATAACTCAACTTCTTTTCTATCATGATCAACATAACCTATTTTATAATCTTGTCCAATAATCATTTGTAAATCAGCGTTATTATAAGGAAGTAATAAAGCCCCTTTAATAACTTTACTGCGGATGATTTCTCCACCAATAATTTTTTTAACTAAATCAATCAATAGTTTTCCACCATGTACTTGATTTAAAATCTTGTATGCCTCATCAGATACAACCATATAAAATGGTCCAGATGCATACGCATCTTGTAATTTAAGTACTGCCTCAGCTATATGCTCTAAAATATCATTTGTTTCGTTTGATGATTTTATGGTATGTGCCGCTTTTTTAACTAACCCTTCAATGCCTGCTTGTTTGTATCCATTAAAAATAACATCTTCTTCAAAAAGCGCAAGTTCTTCTGCCGCTTTTTCAAGGGGTTCTAATTCTACATCTTCTGCACCACGCAACAAATTATCAAGTTCCCAGCGGTCTAATTTAAATGTAATACGACTTTCTAAGAGCGCTTTAACATCGTATACACCAGATTGAACATTTCCTTTTTCTTTAATGTCTTTTAATCTTCCGGTCTGTAAAGATTCTTTTTCTAATCCCAACGGTCCATCAACCTTCAACACTTTTCTAGCTGATAGAATAGATGTAATAACTTCTGTTGCACGGTCTGTAATTTCATCCCATCCTGCAGTTGGAATAGGTGCTAAATTTTGTTTAAATAGATCCATAAAAACCTCCTATTTCTTTAAATTACCAACATTTAATTCTTTTGTTTCTTCATCTGATTCTTCATCATGATGCCCAATTGGACCTTCTTTAAATAAATTATCGCGAAGTTCCTCATCTAACTCAGGCATTTTACGTCTTAACCATTCTAATGCCATGGCAGCGTGTTCTAACTCTTCATCACGATTGTGTTTTAAAATTTCTCTTAATTCATCATCGTCCGTCGCATTCATACGTTGATTATACCAATCAACTGCTTCAAATTCTTCAATTAAACTTCTAAAAGCTCGTGTGACATCCTTTGTTTCATCATCTAACAAATCTACTGGTTCATGGTATTGATTCATATTTAACTCCTCCTTCAATTTTTTAAAACTTATCTTCAACTACATTATACCATTTTATAAGAATATTTCATTCCATATACTAAAACAATCTTAAATTTGTAATCATTATATTTTTTAAATCATAAAGAATGCGCTCAAGATAAAAAAACAAGTCTTCTGTGCGTGAAAGATATGTGATAAAATTGTGTTATATAAGACAGACGTTTACAATATATCTGGTGATAAATATGAACAAACAACTATTTCAATCTAAATTGATTAACTGGTATCAAGAAAATAAGCGCGACTTACCTTGGCGTAAAGAACATTCACCTTATGCGATCTGGGTCTCTGAAATCATGCTTCAACAAACTCAAGTCGCTACTGTAATTGATTACTATACTAGATTTATCAAAGAATTACCAACCATGCAAGCACTTGCCGAAGTAAAGCTTGATCATCTTTTAAAACTATGGGAAGGTTTAGGCTATTACATCCGAGCACGTAACATGAAAAAAACTGCCGTTATTATCATTTCTAAGTACAATGGAAGCTTTCCAAATGACTATGAAACATTACTAGGTTTACCAGGCATTGGCCCTTACACGGCATCTGCGATGATGTCTATCGCTTTTAATAAACCCTATGCAGCCGTAGATGGGAATGTTTACCGAGTTATTGCTAGACAAGAAGCCATCACAAAATCTATTAAAGAACCGGCGGTAAAAAAACAAATAAAGCATGTTGTTTCTAATTTGATTTCAGAAGAAAATCCTTCAGACTTCACAGAAGGTTTGATGGAACTAGGTGCTACTGTTTGTCTGCCAAGTAAAACACCAAGATGTGATATTTGTCCAATCAATGAAACATGCAGTGCCTATAAAAAGAACATCCAAGGTACCTTACCTATTAAACAACCAGCTCTTAAAAAGAAACGACAAAAGAAAACAGTCCTTGTTTTTTTAACCAATAACACCATAGCTATTAAGAAAAGAGAAACCGCTTTATTAAATAGTCTTTATGGGTTTTACACACTTGACACACACCTAACAAAAACAACAATCACATCCCAATTTAATCATTTAGAGATTTTAGATGTGAAAAAACTTAAGTATTATACCCACGTTTTCACCCATTTAAAATGGCAAATTAGAGCTTACTTAGTTAAAACGACAAAGCCGTTTCCAAATTACATTTATAAATCCCTAAATACCATAGAAACAAACTACTCACTTCCAACAACTTATAAAAAAATATTTCCTGAGTTAAACCAATACTTAGAAAGGAGCTCTCATGGAAAATAAAGAATATGATATTTTAACACTACAAACCTTATTAAGTAATACTAAAATCACAAGCAAAGACCTTGTTGACTTCTACTTGAAAAAGATTCAAAAACAAGACCCGCACTTAAATACTCTAGCTGACTTAAATCAAGCAGCCTACAAAGAAGCTGAAGCACTTGATTTAGAACGTCAAACTGACGGACCAAGAGGTCTTATGCATGGAATCCCAATTGTTATTAAGGATAACATCTTCACCAAAGGTTCCATGCGAACAACCGTTGGTTCTTATGCTTTTCATAATTTTTATGCACCCTTTGATGCTTTTTTGATTAAACAACTTAAAAAAGCCGGTGCGATTATTTTAGCTAAAGCAAACCTCAGTGAATTTGCCTACTTTATGTCGATGCATAAAATGCCATCAGGATATGGTAGTATGCACGGACAAGTCGTCCATCCATATGATAAAGAAATAGATCCGCTTGGTTCTTCAACAGGTCCCGCTGTAAGTGTAGCAGCAAACTTAGCACCCGTTTCAATCGGGACAGAAACCAATGGATCACTTATGTCTCCGGCACAACAAAATAGTATTGTAAGTATTAAACCTACTGTCGGACTTGTTTCTAGACATGGGATTGTTCCCATTAGTTTTCAGCAAGATTCTGCAGGACCAATGTCACGTAGTGTCATTGATTCAGCAATTGTATTAGATGCGATTAAAGGGAGAGATGAAAACGATAGTGCCACATGGTCTATTCAAAATAAAACAAACTCATATAAAGATGCTTGTGAAAAATCTCCTAAGGGTCTAAAAGTGGGAATCATCAATTTTAAAAATTATGGATTCAACGACGAAGAACAAGCCATTATAGAAGAGGCAAAACAAAAACTAGAGTCACAAGGTGTTATCTTTAAAATGATTGACTATACCTATGACTTACCCAATAATATAATTGCCTTAACCCATCATTTTAAACATGACTTAAACGCATTTTTAGCTACCATCAAAGATGTATCACCTGTTAAATCTCTGTTAGATTTAATTCGCTTTAATAACGTTCACTCTAGAAGATGTTTAAAATATGGCCAAACACACTTCTTACAAGCACAGGCAACATCAGGTACATTAAAAGATCCTGAATATTTAGAGAATTTATTTCAATCTAAAAAAGCATTATCGAACTATACGGACTTATTTAAAAAACATGATATCGATGTCTTACTCTCTACAAAAATAACAGGCTATCCAGCTGTAGGGGGATTACCCTCATTAATTGTTCCAGCCAAAGCACTAACTGACAAATCTCCAAGAAGTTTAATCTTCGTTGGGGAAAAATGGCAAGAAGCCACCTTATTTTCATTAGCACATCATTATGAACAAGCCACTAAACATCGAATTAAACCGAATTTAGAGTAATTAAAAAGAGTGAATCACATTTTATTTTGTGATTCACTCTTTTTATATAGCATGAAATTTTAAATTATCACTCTTTTGAATCTAATGATAACCCCGCAATATTACTTACATACCCAATACTTAAGGCATAGAAAGTAATTCCATAAATACTTAGAAATCCACCCCAAAATTGGGCAATCGCAACATTACTGTTGGGGGAGATATCCCCATAACCAATACTTGATATAGTAATAACTGCATAATATAACATATCACCATATGTATGAGGTAATGCTTTTGTTTCCAGTCCAACAAGTTCTCCATTTGCATAAGTAAAAAAATTACTTGCCCATGTCTGGTAGACTGGATAGTAATACACCCCATTCTTTTCTACTTCAGCAATAGCATTTAGTGCATCTGGTGTTTGATAGAAATCGACTATTGGATTCCCATCTTCATCATAAAACTCTGTTTTATATGTGCCATCTGATTTTTTAAATTGTGTAATAAGATTGCCCTTGGCATCATATACATTTTCTATTAGATCGCCTTGGCCATCATAAAGATCCGTTATTGCACTTCCAAAATAGGTTACATCAGTGACAAGGACTTCTTCGTATTCAAAATTGGTAAAGTTATAACTTGTCGGGTTCCAAACATAAATACTATACGCAACAACACTGGCATAAAGAATAACATATAAATGAAAACTAAAGAAAATCATAAAGACAAGTCTTGTAACTGTTTTTGATTGTTTATTACGATTTCGGAGATTTTTAAAGATATTAAACTCTCCAACAATCATATTGAGATTTACTCCTAACAGAGCTATAAAACCAATAATCAAGATGAAGATCATTGTTTCAGCAAAAAATGATATTTCAAAAATGATAAAAATGATATAAACTACCATAACCATCGCACTCATTGTAAGAATAAATCCATTTTTAGCATCAATGGTGTTTTCTAAAACACTAGGTATAATATTAAATAAGTATTGCCAACTACATACAATAATTATAAAGAAAAATGCGGTCGAGAGGGCACTAGTTATAATGACAAGTACTTTGACATCTTCTAATAAACCATTATATACTTGCGATCCAACAAGTAATAACAAAATAACGCTATATAAAAGCAATGTTAAAACAGCTCTATATTTACTAAATCTTGTTTCGACTCCTTTTTTATTAGAATCCACTTCTATTTCTTTATTAACTTCAGCTTTTGCTTGATCTAAAAGATATTTAAGTGGTAACCTAAAGAAATTATAAATGATAATGTGCACGTTAAAATTAAGTAAGATAAAAACAACAAAAAGTGCAGCAAATGCAAACAATGCACTTTGGAGTATATCTTGGTTATCATAAACCACACTGTTGATATAGAAGAAAGCACCCGCATAAAAAACGAGAGCGAACACAAGATAGAATGTTTTACCAAACTGTTTCTTAGGTTTTCCATCAAATACTGTTTTCATGTCTTTTTTGACAATTTGTGTTTTTGTTTGTTTAACAGTAGATTTTTTCTTTGTTGATCTTTTCTTTGTTGATTTCTTCTTTGCCATACTTGAATCACTCCTTATTTTAATTTCACCAAGTAATTCATTATGTCCTAACTATATTATAATTATACCAAACAACTTTCATAAAAAAAATATTTCTTTTTAATAACGTAATTATTACAATTTTCATAGTCTATGATATAATAGGACTAATGACAAATAAAAAAAAAGGAGAAGTTATATGAAAATAACCCCTTCAATACGAAGTAATTTTTTCACGAACGCGCATCCTAAAGGATGTCGTATAAATGTATTAAAACAGATTAAAGAAGCAAAAAATAACAAAGCATTTAAAGGTCCAAAAAACGTTTTAATTATTGGTGGTTCCTCTGGTTATGGTTTAGCTAGTCGAATTGCCTTAGCATATGGGGCAAATGCCAACACCATCAATGTTTCTTATGAGTCTGAACCACGTGGTAAACGTACAGGGTCTGCTGGATTTTGGAATAACATTCATTTTCAAGATCTAGCCAAAGAAACAAACAATATCCATGTTGATTTATTAGGAGATGCCTTTTCAAAAGAAACCAAAAAGACTGTTGTTAATTACATTAAGGAGACATTTGGCACAATAGATCTAATTATTTACTCACTGGCAGCTGGTGCAAGAAAAGATGAGATGACTGGTGAAATTGTTCGTTCGCAAATAAAAGCCATTGGCGAACCTGTTGTCGGTAAAACAATTGATATCAAATCACAAGAAATAAAAACGATCACAGTCGAAACCGCAACACAAGAAGATATTGACAATACTGTTTTTGTGATGGGCGGGAGCGATTGGTCTGATTGGATTACATTCTTAGATACTCACCAGGTTTTAGCAGATGGCGTTAAAACAATCGCCTATACTTATGTTGGTGGGTCTACTACCAACGAAATTTACCGTGATGGAACTATTGGAAAAGCCAAAGAAGATTTAGAAAAAACAGGAAAAGCACTAGATACTAAACTACAAAAATCTTACGATGGAGAAGCTATAATTTCTTCTAGTAAGGCCATTGTATCTAAAGCGAGTGTCTTTATACCACAGATGCCTATTTATGTTTCTTGTTTGTTTGAAACAATGAAGAAACATACTATGCATGAATCTATATTAAATCACAAGCATCGTCTATTTAAAGATATGGTCTATGGAGATAAACGCATTACAGATGATAAGGGTAGAATAAGAATAGACCATCATGAAATGGATTCTCTTATTCAAAAAGAAACAACAAATCTAATGACTAATCTATCAGATTCCGCGTTATTATCTTTAAAAGGAACGAAAGACTTCTTAACAACCTTTTATCAAATCAATGGCTTTAGGTTTGACGAGATTAACTACAACGAACCATTAAAAATAGTAAACTATTTAGATAAATTTAATTTTAAAAGACTTTAATAAAAACAATTAGACATTTGTGAATGTCTAATTGTTTTTTTAATCTAGATAAATAATATGGTGGTTAGCAGCTTTTAACAGCCGGTTCATAATTGCAGCATTTAACTCTTTTGAGTCAAAGGCTTCGATATAAATTGTTTCTATATTTAATTCATCCATTGTTCTTAAGGCAAGAAATATATTTTTCGCTATTGTTTCTGGTTGATTTATAGACCCTAAATCGAATACATGTTCAAGTTCTAACTTATTGGTTAATTCACTACTTGCAATAACACCTGTTTTGTTAGAACTCATTACTTCTGATCTTAGATATCTTAAAATTGCTTGATTACTTCCTTTTAATAATGTAACTTTTCCTTTTGGTGCATAGTGTTTATATTTCATACCTGGTGCTTTTGGTATTTCTTTATTCAGTCTATTAACCGTATCATCAATTACTTGTGTTTTTAGAACTGATTCGAGCATCGTTTTAGTTATTGCTCCTGGTCTTAAAATAGTTGGTATATCTGTTGTTAAATCCAGTACTGTTGATTCAAGACCTACTTTTGAAGGCCCTCCATCAATAATTAAATCAACTTTTCCATCTAAATCTTCATACACATGTTTGAACGTTGTTGAAGAAGGTCGTCCACTAATATTGGCACTTGGTGCACATATGGGAAGGTTTGATTGTTGAATAAGACCTTTAGCAATTTCATTGTCAGGAAATCGAATCGCTACAGTTTTTAGCCCACCAGTAATCTCATCAGGTATGACAGATTTTTTATATAAAACCAAAGTTAGTGGACCTGGCCAAAATGTATCAATTAATAGATTAATTTTACCAGGTGTCACAGTTGTGTAAGTAAATACATCCTTTTTGTTTGCGATATGTACAATTAAAGGATTGTCTGAAGGACGTCCTTTAACCTCATAAATTTTTTTAGCAGCATTTTTATCTAATGCGTTAGCGCCAATACCATAAACTGTTTCGGTCGGAAAAACAACAAGACCACCTTGACTAATAACTTGGGTTGCTTGATTTAATAGTTCTTCGATGGTCGTCTCACTTAAATGATATACAGTCGTCTTCATAATTTGTCATCCTTCTTTTTACCAATAATTCTTTTTAGAAATTTATAAAATGCATACCCATAAAACCTTTTAAAGAGATTTAATTTACACTTAAAATAATAGGGTGCTTTTAAAAGGCCGGTTTTTTTCCAGTAATCATAATCTATATCAATGGCTATTTCTGCAAGTATTTTTTGTGTGTTAAACTCAATGATACTTTTTAAAGAAGGTTTATAATTTATTTTGTTCTCTCTTTTTAAATAATAATTAAATTTGTTTAGTTTTGTTTGTTTAATAGGGTTCTGTATATTAAACATTGTTCTTGATATATGTCCAGTATAGATACTTCCCCATTGTAATGCTAAATCTTTCATTGTTCTTATGGTGTTTTTACTTCCGCTTGCTTGCGTAGTGGTAACAAAAAAGACTGGTTTTCCAGCGAGTTTAGGTCGATGATAATATTTACACCCACGATCAAACATCACTTTCAGATACCCTGAAATATCTCGCATATAAACAGGACTGCCAATAATTAAGCCATCCGCATCAAGGAGTTTGGTATATAAATCTTTTACATCGTCATCAATGGGACATTCATCGGTTGTTAAACATTTTTGACATCCAGTACATGGCTTTATATTAATTTGGTTTAAATCAAGCATTGAAATAGTATGTCCTTTTAACATTTTTTTAATACGGTTAAGAAGTTTAAATGTATTTTGTTTCCTAAAACTTCCGTTAATTAAAATAACTTTAGCCATGAATTACTCCTTTTAAAGTACCTTTTTTAATCTTTCAATTTTTTCAAATGCTTTTTTGTAAATAGGAATCATCCTCGGTTCATCAACAAACGCTAAAACATCCTCAATATTAAACCATTTTACAGCACTATTCTCATCTTTTTTTGCACTGGGTTTTTCTGTCTCATTTGCGACAAGTAAATAGGTTACGTTAAGGTGCAAATGATCTGGTACATAAGTGTGGTGTTTTATATGGTTTTCTACATAGATTACATCGATCATTAGAATATCATCGGTAAAAGGATGGATTTTGGTTACACCTGTTTCTTCTTTTGCTTCTTTTAAAGCAACCTTTAAACAGTCTTTATCTCCATCGTTATGACCACCTACCCAGCCCCATGCATCATAAATGTTATGATGTGCAAACAGCACTTTATCCATTTGATCGTTCACAACAATCGCGCTAGAGGTTAAGTGCGCAGCTAAATTACTGCGATGTAATATATCGGAATTAGAGTCTAAATAGTTTAAAATTAATTGTTTATCTTTCTTTTCTTGTTCATTGTAAGGCTCGTAGTTTTTTAAGTTTTCTAACATCAATAACTTACCTAACTACCATCGATGAACTAAGGGTATCATATAATATTATAACAAGCCCTAAAAGCAAGAAAATTAAATTCATAAAAGAAAGTTTTAGATAAATAGGAGATATTTTTGAAACCTTTCTACTAGCAAAAAGAATTTGAATAAGTGTGATAATGAATAGAAATACGTACAATGTCATACTTAAAAACATCCCTAACTGTGTTTGTATTTGATTTAAAATACGTCCACTTAAAAAGGCTTTTTCAATAATAAAAAATAATAGTGTAAGAATTGTCATTGTCACAACAAATAAAATCAATTTTCTAGTTCTATCTTTCATTTTACATCTCTCCTTTAGTATTCATCTTATATTATATCATTAATTAGACATTTTAAAATACTCATTTAAATCGCCGTGAAATTACTCTATAATGAATATATGGTTATTTACAGTAATTTTAGGAGGAATAATACATGAGTTATGATATTTTATTATTGGATGCGGATGGTACATTATTTGATTTTGAAGCCGCGGAACTTTATGCATTTAAAAAAATGTTAAACGAACATCAGATTGAATTCTCACAATCATTATTTGACACATATGAAACAATCAACGAAAAGATTTGGCAAGAGTTAGAAAAAGGGCTGATTTCACAAGAAGATTTAAAAGTGATGAGGTTCTCCCGTTTCATTGAAGCTGCTGATTTAAACGGGCAAGACACTGATTTTGCGAAATCGTTTATGTCTCATTTAGCGGATGCTTCAATTTTGTTTGATGATGCCTTTGATGTCGTTAAATCTCTTTTCAAACACAAAACTTTATTCATTATTACAAATGGTCTAAAAGAAGTCCAACAAAAACGTATTAGACAATCCCACCTTGCACCGTTTGTAAAAGAGGTTGTAATCAGTGATGAAATAGGGATTACTAAACCAGATCCTAGAATCATTACACAGACACTTAAGAAACATCATATTACAGATAAAGCTAACGTGGCAATTGTTGGTGACAGTCTAACATCTGACATCCAAGGTGGGATAAATGCAAGTATTACTACTATTTGGTATAACCCTAGTAAAAAAAGTAATCACACAGCTATCAAGCCTGATTACGAAATAACTGATTTAAATGAATTGATAAATTTTTAAAAAATAGCTGGAAGTTTACTAAATTTTCATCTATTTTTCATTCAATGTTATTTTATTTTCTATAATCCCAAAATTGCTGTTTTAAACGCGTTAAGATATCTCTAACATCATCCTTAATCATAATTTTTGGAGAGTTATCATCTTTTGTATCTTCATTCTCAACAATTAATACTTTTCCTGCTTGATTTAGGGTATGTGTATGGTAGACTCCTTGTTTAATGTTATAAACCTTAAAGGGTTCCATATTATATGCTTTAATGTTTTTTACCTTATTATCCACAACATCACAAAGATATAGAATACAGTGTCCTTTAAGTAAAATAAACGATTCATCTGTCTTTAAATGAGCTTGAAAATTATCAATTTGGTCAGTTTCTAGTTCATCGATATAATTTAACATTGCCACTTTCCAAGACTCATATGTCACGACACCGCTATATCCTGCCTCATTAAATTCTTTAATTTCAATTTTTGCTTTGTTCATAGAATGACCTCTCTTTTTAGATTACGTAAATTTTAAACTAGTTAAATTATATCATAAAAATAAGATAAACGCACAGCACCCTAGAAACAAGATAGTATCTTTTTCCTATGAAAGATGTTATTAAAAAGCCACCACTATTTTTATTGTACAATAAACAAGAGATTGATATACTATAAATAAGGAGTGATTCGAATGAAATTAACCTACTTAGGTCATGCTGCTGTTTTAATTGAAGATGGTTCATTCAAAGCGTTAATTGATCCGTTTTTATCTGGAAATCCCAGTTATAAAAAATCTAAAAACCACACATTAGACATTACACATATTTTTCTAACACATGCACATAATGACCACATCGGAGACACAATAGAAATTGCTAAGAAAAATAATGCTAAAATTATCACTGTCTTTGAACTTGGTAATATTTTAAAAATGAAAGACACCTCTTTAGACGTTCATACAATGCATATTGGTGGCCGTTTTGATTTTGATTTTGGTTCAGTAAAAATGACCCCTGCATTACATGGTTCTGGTTTTGTAGAAAATGGAAAAATATATGATGGTGGAAATCCTTGTGGATTTGTTATAAAACGACATGGCAAAACAATCTATCATGCAGGAGATACTGGTCTTACAATGGACATGAAATTACTGGAAGAAGAAACTATAGATGTCGCATTCCTACCAATGGGTGGTAACTTTACGATGGATATCGAAGATGCCGTTCGTGCAACAACATTTATCAAACCTAAAACAGTGATCCCCATCCACTTTAATACTTTTGGCCCAATTAAAGCAAATCCTAAAGATTTCAAAAAGCGCGTTAAAAAAGCTGATGTTCAAATTTTAACCCCCAATTCATCCTACTCAATATAAAAATAATCCGTAATCAATTATTTGATTACGGATTTTCTTATACCTTCAACTTATTATTTAATTCTGTTATTAATTTTTTGACAGCTTGATGTTCATCATCAAGACCAAAATATAATTCTCTTAATATGTTTTTGATATTGACATACGTATTTAGATCGTCAGGTAATTTTTTTGCGCGTTTATAGTCTAGCAAACTAATGAGCCATTCTTTAAGTATTTCCTGATCGATATCATCACGACTAAATAATATTACAAGTGCATTTTTAAAGCGTTCATCCTCATTATGATGAAAAACATATTGCGTGTTTTGAATAATGCTTGTGGCAATATTTAAATATGATTTTACCCATGATTCATCAAAAACTTCTTGTTTAAAAAATTGTTTTAAGACATCCGAACTATGTGCAAAAAAGTGTGCCCAGCCTGTATCTTTAGTATATCCTCTAAAATCATACTCATCTTTGTAATACGTTAAAAATTGTTCAAATATACGCATCAGTTCATCTTCGGTAAAAATAGTTTGTTTGTTAGTCGCGCGAAAAATAACAGCTAAAATTAATGTACTAAACGTGCGTTTAAAGACGCTATTTTCTTTTTTTGTATCCAGCCCATAAAACAGAAACTCATCTGATAAAATTCTGAAAGCTAGTTGTTTAATTTCAGTTTCTGATAAGTAATCTTTAAAAATAATATAAGCTGCTACTTCTAACGCTAAAATGTCTCTTATATAAGGGTCTTCATTCCCAAGTTCAGATAATGCAATCTCCAATATTTCTTGTGGTGATTGGTTTTCTTTTAAGACATAGTCTTGATCTCTAATTGTCTCAAATAATTGACGTTTCTCTTGTAAATTCATAGAAATTTAATCTCTCCTTGTATTATAATTCATGATGTTTCATTATTTCTGTCGGTGTTTTACGTAATACATTAATGATAGGTATAATGCCAAATAATATATTAATCAAATATAATCCTACAATTGAACCTAAAACAGAAAAAATGGTGAAATGAGCAATTGGAATAGAAGGCAATGATACCTGTACTTGATATAGTATTAAAACAGTGCCTAAAAACCCTAAAATAGTGCTGATTGATGTTGTAACACCAATTTCAACTAAGAAAAGTCGACGTATCTCTTTTCTTGAAATTCCGATACTACGATAAACACTAATCTCATACATACGAGAAATTAAGTCTGAACGAATAACTAAATAAATACTCATCGCAGAAATAATAATACCACTCAACCCTATAAAGTAAAGTACCTTATTTTCCTCAATCTTTAACTGTCTTGCCAGTGTCGGTTGGTAAATGTTTGCTGTTGTTTGATGCCCAGCTTCATTCAGTGCTGCTTCTGTTTGTTCAAGTGAGTTTGTGTAAACTAACACATTAAAATCATTGTATCTAAAGGTTGTATATCTAAAATACTTTTGTTTCATATATTCTAACTTACTGATGACGACTTTACTTAGATTGTACGAAATACCATCTACTTCATAGTCATACACACCTGAAATAAAGTAACTTCCCGTATCTGTTCCAACGTTGTAAGGAATGTCCCCATCTAAAACAGAAGGATAATAGCTGTTTAACATGACGTTGTTAGGTCCTGTTGGTAATTCTCCAGACTGTATTGAAAACTGATCTTTTAATATTCGATAGTCAATTAATGATGGTGTGACAAAACTATAGATTAATTCTTCTTTCATCCAAACACTCTTTGATTGATTATTAGCAATTCCAGCAATATCAAAATGTAATTCACTATCAAAAGAAATACCTGTCTTATATCCATGTGTGTTAATAACAAAACTACTATTTATAATATCATCATATGTTTCTATACCACGGTATGCATAATCTCGAATCAACTCATCAGCAACACTTTTATCAATAATGACTTCATAATCTTGTGCCTCTTCACCATATATCAACGTTGATTCATCAAAGAATTTAATATCAATTGGTTGGGCAGAGGTTTTAATTGATCCCTTTACTTGATAAAAAGTCGGGGTTGAAATGGAAAAATCAAACGGTTGTTTGACTAACATTAATTGTTTAACGCCTGCAATATCTGCCACATCTTCATAATCATAATATTCTTCATCATCCATATGGACTGTAATATAATTCGCATCAATGATATTAAAGGGTTCTTCGACGTAATTTAGCTCCCCAAGCATCCCAATGCTTATACCAAATATAATTCCTACTAAAATTAAAACTAAAAATAGAAATTTATTTTTCCCGCGTTGTTCTTTTGTTTTATCAAAGGCAAATCTAAAAAGATCTTTCCATCTAAATATATGACCATCCGTCTCGCTTTTCTCACTACTAACTAAGGTATCAAACTTAAATGGATTTAATTTTGTTAGATCTTCTTTGGGAGAGTTTTGAAGTGTGATTTCACTTTTATCATCAATATATTTCATGCGTTTAATAGAATCTGAATGTACTTTAACATACAATGTTTTATTACGCTCAATTAAATCAATATCTAATTTATCAAATGTAGCATCACTCTGATATCTATTGACGCTTAAATTATCTTCATTAAGTGTCACTTTATCTAACTCATACAACTTAATAATATGTTCTTGCATAAGATTTAACGCCGGTTTCTTTTTATTTGGATGATCCTTTTTAACAATACCATTTTCTAATTCTATGACGCGATCCGCATAATAATCACTAAGTGCTTGTTCATGTGTAACCATAATGACTAATCTAGTTTTTGAAATCTCTTTAATAATAGACATCATTTCGACTGTTGTTTTACTGTCTAAATTCCCTGTGGGTTCATCAGCTAACACAACATCAGGGTTATTTGCCAGTGCTCTGGCAAAGGCTACACGTTGTTGTTGTCCACCCGATAATTGTTTTATAAGCCGGTCTTGATAGTTTTCAAGTCCAACTGCTTTAAGCAAATAGTCTATCTGACTTAAGATTAACTGCTTATCTGTCACCCCTTGCATTAAAATGACGGGCGCTATGTTATCATAGACTGTTTTACCTTTTAATAAATAATAATTTTGGTAAACACGTCCGATTTTATGTTTTCTTATTTGGTCCCATTTTTTTTGATTAAAGTCTTCAAAGACATCCTTCCCAAATTGTAAGGATCCTTTATCAAATTTATCCATCCCACTTATAACATTTAGTAAGGTTGTTTTTCCACTTCCACTCGGACCTAAAATAACAACTAAGCCCGCGTTAGGAAATGTTAGTGATATATCATTACATACTGTGATCTGGTTTGGTTTGTTTTTATTATAATATTTAACTATATGACTTAATTTAATCATAATTCCACACCCTTAAGCGCTGAAATAACATCTGTATTAAATGCTTCTTTTCTAAATTTTATAGATAAGAACTCTATAATTAGAATGATTATTCCTACAAGTAATAACACATCAAATAAACGATAATAAATTAAAAATTGTGGTAACATAGGATAACAGAAATTAAGAATTATTACTATAATCCCCATAATACTTAAGGCAAGGATTGTCAAAAGAATTATCTCAAATCTTAATATATCCGTAATGGTATTTTTAGATGTTCCCAAAGAACGAATAATTAAATAATTCTTAATTTTACTGAAGATCACATTCTTCAAGATAAAATAGCCCACTAAGAACACAACTGCAATAATTATAGCACTAATCAATGTCACAATTGTATTGTGAATAAATACATCCCTAGCAGTATCTTCATCTAATACTTTTGCTGGATAAAATGCTTTAAATTCTCCATCATTGAGTTGTTTTACTATTTCTTTACCTTCATGGATATCATTAACAATCAATGATACCTGATATTTTGTTTCACCAAAGTATTGATCATACGTTGTTTGATTCATATATAATTTAGGGGATTTATCGTCATTACTATACGGTTTTGAACTAATAGTAATAGATGAAAATGGCATCGTATTTTCAAAGGTTGTAATTGAACGGAAATTAATGGTATGTGTTTGTATAAAATCATTGACATCACACAAACCTGCATCTAAATCATCAA
Organism: Candidatus Izemoplasma sp.; assembly: GCA_021736205.1. Taxonomy (GTDB): domain Bacteria; phylum Bacillota_I; class Bacilli_A; order Izemoplasmatales; family Izemoplasmataceae; genus JAIPGF01. Next base: position 22,747 of record JAIPGF010000008.1, on the reverse strand, counting down.
TGACTTCCTTTTTATAAGAAAAATCGCGACAGATGTCAAAAAACATCATATCAAATAACTGTAACTCATTATCAGCTAAAGAATTGTCCTGCGCAATCCAAATTGGGTGATTGATCATATACTCTCTACGTCCAGTTGCGACGTTTTGATTCATCTCTTCTGTAATCCACTCATTTGTATCCATATCATACTTTTCTGTACCATTTATCTGTATGATTACTTCTGAATTCTCATTTACACTTGAATAAGCTAGTCGCGATAACCCTTCATTTGTTAAGTAAAAATAATTAATTTTCTCTTCTTGTAAGACAGTATTTTCTACAAGTCCTACAACAGTAAACTCAAATTGATTTGTTTCTAAGTTGTCTGTTTGATATAACTGAAAACTATTAGCAATGGTTAATGTATCTCCAATTTCAAATAACCCATTATCAAAAATAACAACTTCTGATGAATTTTCAGGAAATTCACCTTTACTTAACTCATAATCTAACAGTGAGTTGCTTGAAAGTGGATAATACTCATAAAAAACAAAAGCTCCCAGTTCAGAATCGAATTGTTTTGTAATAAAAACAGAATCAAACACAAGATCATTTGGAAAGACTGATTGTACATTCTCAATTCCTTCTAAATAAGATAATTCATCATTTGTAAACTGTGATTGATTGTGTTTTGTTACAATTATGCGACTATAATGGGGATTGTTAAAATGAGGGTTTTGCGTTTGTACTGGTTTGTTTATTTCTATCACCCGCGCGGTATAAACAAAAAATACGGTTGCTAAAATAAACAAAATTGTCAGCAACGAAAATGTTGTTTTTTTGAGCGAAGAAACCGTATTATTGAAGGCAATTTTAAACGCACACCTTTTGGTAGTTTTAGAAGTAACTGGTTTTAATCTAGTGATATCATTATTCTGTTGATTATCAAGCGTTGAATCCTCCATAATTTCTCCATCATAAAGATGAATTTTTCTCGTAGCATAGTCTTCAACCAAAGAAAAATCATGGGTTACGACAATAACAAGTTTATCTTGACTAATTTTTTTTAGTAATTTAAAAATATTTAAACTAGCTTCTTTATTTAAATTACCAGTTGGTTCATCACATACTAGTATTTGGTAATCTTTTGCGAGTGTTCTTGCGATGACAGTACGCTGTTTTTCTCCACCACTTAAATTTGATGCTTTTTGGTGTGTAACGTGCATTAAATCAACTTGTTCAATCAATTCAAGAACGCGTTTTTCCATTTTTTCTTTAGGGTAACCTTGAAGTATTAAAGAAAGCTCAACATTTTGATAAACAGTAAAATTTTCAATGATGTTATATTCTTGAAAAATATATCCTATATAATCTTTTCGATAATGTTCTAACTCATCAATACTATAATGAGATAGGTCATTCCCATCTAAATAAACCTTACCTTCCTGATAGGTATCTAATCCACTTAATACATTTAAAAGTGTGCTTTTACCACTACCACTTTCCCCAGTAATAGAAATAAATTCACCGATTTCAAACTCTAAATTTATATTATTAAGTGCCATTACGACACTACTTTCAGAAAAATAATATTTTGTAAGTTTTTCTAGTTTTAACATATTTCATCCTCCTTAAGTAAATATTATTTATTACTATTTTAACAAATTCAACTATGAAAGTAAATAAGTTATTTAAATTTAACCTTTTTATTCATTTTATTGCATCATATTTGTAATTTGTTCTTATTATATTTAACAAAAAATAATAACGCACAACCTTTGATAAAAGACACAAAATATAGGATAATATAATTAGAAAACTTATAATTAAAGGAGAGATATTAAATGAAACACAATCTACCAAAATTACCGTATGATTACGATGCTTTAGAACCTGTGATTGATGAGCAAACAATGCTCATACATCATACCAAACACCACCAGGGATACATCAACAAATACCTTAATGCATTAGAAGGATCAGATCTTTTAGATAAAGATGTTGAGGCTGTTTTAAGAAATCTTGATGATGTACCAGATAAAAAACGTCAAGCTGTTATTAATACCGGTGGTGGCTATTATAATCACAGACTATTTTGGGAAATATTAACACCAAAAGATACAGAATTATCAAAAGATTTAACACATGCTATTGATCGTGATTTTGGATCGTTTGATAACTTCAAAAAAGAATTTAGTACTGCTGCTAAAACACAATTCGGTAGTGGATGGGCTTGGCTGGTTGTTACACCTGAAAAAAATCTAAAAGTAACAAGTACTCCTAATCAAGACACACCATTTTCTATTGGTACCCCTATATTAGGGATTGATGTTTGGGAACACGCTTATTACTTAAACTATCAAAACAAACGCCCAGATTATATTGAAAACTTTTTCAAAATAATTAATTGGGAGCAAGTTTCTAAAAACTTCATTAACGCCTAAAAAAATAAAAGTCAGATTTCAAAATCTGACTTTTTTTATTGCTTTTTTTGTAACATCATTATTTCAATACCGGCCTGTTCACTTGTGTCTTCGTAAATCAATTTATTATTAACCTTTAGGTTCAAAGTAACTATGCCTGATAACCCTTCTTTTATCGTATCACTCATCATACCTTTTTTCGGTGATACTAGGTCTTTTGATGTGGTAGTTTTAGCGGTTAGTTCTAGTGTAATATTTTTCTTTTTAATTAAATAATGAATGTGGTTTTTACCTATATGATAATTTATGATTTTTGAACGATTATATGTGGCAAAACGATATTCTTTCTCAGCAATAATAAGCGTACATATAAGTCCTTGAAAAGATAGTTTCATATAAGGAATTAGCGCGTGGGAAAACATAAAAGAAGTTTTATTGTTTTTAAAGTGATTAGCCTGCATCCAAACATACTTTTTTGGAAATGAGGTGCCCCAATCTTTTTCCATATACCCCTTACCATTTGAAAAATCAATCTCATTTCCATTAATATTAAGACGACCTTGAATTTTATGACTCATACTTACCACTGCATGATTACACTCCATTTTAGGGAGATACCTAAAAGGACCCATTATAGATGGAGAAAATAAGGTGCGTTTTATTAAAGAAAAGTCACTAAATTTAAGTTCTCCTTTAATAGAAAATTTTTGAGTTTTTAAATCAATCTTTAACCCTTTTTTCCAAAATAGTTGTTTCTTGATTCTTACTAAAAACGGCTTATTTGTCGTTTCAAAATTTTCTAGTGGTATTTTATAATATTCTGTGGATAACGTTTCTTTGTTATTGCGTGTTTGTTTTAAAAAAACTTGAATAAAACAATGTGAATCCGTTTCATTTAAACTAATACCAGGGATGAAGGCAATCGTTGTGTTTTTATCCCTAGAAACTTGTTTATAATACCATCCTTCAAAATAAGACTTCTTTGATAAAGATCCTTGGAATACTATCGGATTTCGTATCTTATCAAACATGATGGGCCTCCTTAATGATTTTATCTTTCATTTATTAGCGTAGTCCGCCATTCACTCCTACAACTTGATTACTAATACTGCCACTACGTTCATCAGCAAAAAAAGCACATACTTGAGCAACGTCTTTACCTTCTACAAGGCGTCTTATTGGTATCTTTTGAATATATGCTTCCTTTTCCTTATCTGTGACATCTTTTGTCATTTCTGTTTCAATAAGGCCCGGTGCGACAGTGTTAACTGTTATGCCATACGGTCCTAGTTCATATGCTAGGTTTTTTGTCATGTTTTCAACAGCTGCTTTAGATGCACCATAATTGATTTTACCAACACTACCGTGTTGAGCTAATCCACTAGATATATTTATTATGCGGCCATAATTTTGTTGTTTCATCATCGGAATAAATCTCTTTGTAAGCATGAAAGTCCCTGTAACATTTGTTTCTATGACAGATTTAAATTGATCATCTGTCATATCATCAATTTTCGCATCCATTTTTATCCCCGCATTATTAATTAATACATCGATTACGATATCATCTTTTTCTAATCGTTTAACTAATGTATCAAGTTCTTTAGGATTTGTTAGATTTGCACCAAAAACATACATATCTTCATAGCCTTCACTCTCCATTTCATCTTTTAATTCTTTTACACGATTTTTATGTGTATTATAATGTAGTATAGTTTTATACCCATCAACAATAAAACGTTTAGCGATTGCTCGACCAATACCTCCGGATGCGCCTGTAATAAATACCGTTCTTTTACTCATAATGTACTCCTTACTCATGATTATTTTTTTTTATTAACTATATGATTTTATAAAGTAGATGTTATTTTCAGTTGATTTTTCAGAGTTAAAATCATAGTCTCCAATCGTTAATTTTTTTAGTTCTTTCAAAGAATTAACTTGCTTTAAAATTAATTCATTAACCATCATACCTCTTGCTTTTTTCGCGTGATAACTACTTGTTTTAAGAGTGTGATCTTTTTGCTCTTCTTTAAAATGAATGTTAATGAGATCACCTTTAAAGTGTTTAAGCATTTTACTAAATTCATTAGACGCTAAATTAATGATATAATCTTCTTCTTGAAAGAATTCATCTATCTCTGGTTGCCAATACTCATAGAGGTTAATACCTTTGGGTTTAATTGTCATATCTAAACGATAAGGCCATATCGGGCTATCTGGTTTAAGTGGACCATACATTGCAGATAAAATAACAAGATGCTTATTCATATAATCACGTTGTGTCTTTGAGTAATGTGTCTCATCAATCGGCTTAAAGGCAACACCTTGATAACAAGCAATTGCCAATATCATTTTGGATGGACTTCGCTTACTTTGATATAACTTGTATACATTATCTAACAACTTATTTTTTATCTTTAAAATATCTTTTAAAGATTTTTTAGATAATGTCTTAAAAAAGGTGAATAGCACTTCTGTTTTCCTAGAAGGATGTATTTGCACATTGTTACTACTGTCAAAATCAAACTTTTGTTTTTTACTTGGTGAAAGAATAATCTTCATATGAAACTCCTTCAATTAGATGATTTATTTTTACCGTTATGAACTCGTTTGTATAACGTTAATACCTTAATTATATTTTTTTAAAACTTGTATAAGTTTGTCGAACGGTACTGGTTTTGAATAAAAATAGCCTTGAATAGCAGAAATCTTTAATTTAGTTAAATAATCAACTTGGTTTTGAGTTTCTACACCTTCACTAATAATATCGTAATTTAATTTGTTAGAAATATCTATCAAAGACTCATAAATAAGATTTTCTTTTTCTGATTTTTCATCTAAAGGTAATATAGCCATATCAAGTTTTACAACGGATGCTTTTATTAACGGTAATATAGTAAAAGATGAATTACCAGCACTAAAATCATCTATTTCTAATGTTATGCCAAGATTAGTAATCTCATTCAAAATATTTTCTACTGTATCAAATTCTAATGTGATACTCTCAGTCACTTCGATACTTATAGAGGAAGGTATGCAGTTTGTTTCAGACAGTATTTTTTTGATTCTTTTGATTGTAATATTTTTTAATGTCAATGGAGAAAAGTTTACAGAAATCCGGAACTCATCAGGTAAAGTCATTGTTTGTTCGAGTTTTACAATAGCTTCGCACGCATTTTTAAGCCCTATCAAATCAATCTCAATGATTAGTCCGTTAGCTTCAGCTAATGGAATATATTTTGCAGGAGAAACAACTTGTTCTTCTTCTAACCATCTTGATAATGCTTCTGCTCCAATAACTTTATTTGTCTTTGGATTCACTTTTATCTGATAAAAATTAACTAATGCTTCTTCGTCAATTGCTTCTTGAAGTCTTGATTGATAGTGGATTTCTTCATTTATTTGTTCTAGGACTTTGGTATCAAGAACTGTTTTTTCAATTGGTGTGTTTCTAATTAAGGAATAGGTATATTTCAATCTAGATACTAACGTTTTTTCATCCATTTGCTTCAGTAATTGCGGATGCACTAAAATAGACTTAACTTTAAATTCATATGGGATTATATCTGATTCAGTATTGGTGTTTATACTTTTATGAAATAAATCATGAACATCCAGTTTATTTTCCGATAACACTAAAAATTCATTGTCAGATAACGTATAAAGTTGTTCATTTTTAAATGTATTTTTAAGTTTTTCACCAATTGATTTTATAATCATGTCGGAAAATTTGATCCCACATGCCCCAATAATATCTTGGGTATTATAGATATTATGATAACTCACATGATAATTAGATATATCCTTTTTTAAAAATCGATTTACAAATGCAGTTTTTGTATTAATTGATGTGATTGGGTCTAATAAAGAATATTGTTGTATAAGTCGCTTGCTAAAATATGTCAAAGTGAAGCCTATTGTAATAAGATACATTATTCCAACAAACACTAACGAATAAAGTTTGAATGAATTAATAAAGTTGTGCGTTTCAACTGTATTTAAGTATGCTACGACGTAATGTTGGTCATCAACTACCCTAATATAATACACAAATTTCTTGTTTTGAAAATCATCTTCATAAAATTGTTCATCAATTGTTTGTTCTTCACTCCAATGAATTAGATGACCTTCTATTTCCGAATCGATATCTTCTAAGATCCCAACGTCTGTTACCATTCTACTTGTTCCGTCCTTATAAACGTACAGATGTTCTGAACCTGTAACTTTGTCAATAGATTCATAGTTATCAACTAAATAATAAAGACGATTTTCCACTTCATTCATACGTGATTCAAACAAATAGGTCGGAATTAAAAATGTTAGAATACTTGCCAATACAACAAAAATTAATGTAACCAAAACAAACAAGTTAAATCGCTTAGAAAAAAATGCTTTAATTTTCATTAGAACTTCCCCCGAAAAATAACTACTAAAATTAGTTTGACTTATTAATAATTAAGACTTCTTACTCTATATCTAGTATACAATAACTACGAGTAAAAGTATACTATTCCCCCTTTATAGCGGATAAGTAAAACAAAAACAATCCAAAATTTGGATTGCTTATTTTAATAAAAACCACCTATCTATAGACAATTAGAAGAAATGAAAATAGTTATGCAAAGTTTAATTCTGCTTGTTTATACCCTTGAATTAATTCATGAATTAATTCTTTAACAGATAAAATCTTTTTAATTCTATGCGCATTTTTCCCTGCGAATGCAAAGCCATTTTTTAGTTTTCCTATTTTCGCATTAAATAATGCTAAAATAATACAATATGGGGCTTCTTCTTTGGGACAAGTATGAATACAGTTATATGGACAATTAAACGGATGTTTTAAGCCCTTTTCAACATCTTCTAAGAAGGGGTTATAAATTGCTCTTCCTGGTAGTCCCACAGGACTCTCAATATAAACCATGTCTTTCTCATTAGAATCAATATATGATTGTTTAAAGGTATTGCTTGCATCACATTCATGTGTTGCAACAAACCGTGTTCCCATCTGAACGGCTGATGCACCTTTATTAATAAAGCGATATATATCTTCTCCTGTATAAATTCCACCTGCAGCAATGAGGGGGATTTTTTCATCATATTTTTGCTCAATCGGTGCGATGGTATTTAACACATCCACTAACAAGTTTTCTAGTTTAGATGCATCATCATCCATTGTTCCTTTTTTAAACCCTAAATGACCCCCAGCAAGTGGACCTTCAACAATAAACGCATCGGGTAAATAATTAAAATTCTTTTGCCATTTTTTAATAATTATTTTGGCTGCTCTTCCAGATGAGATAATTGGAACTAATTTTGTTTTTGAGTCTTCTTTTAAGTACTTAGGTAAATCCAGTGGTAAGCCAGCACCAACGAAGATAAAGTCGACTTCTTCTTCAATAGCTACTTGAACTAAATCGCTATAATTTGTAAAGGCAACCATAATATTAACCCCAATTTTTCCATTGGTTAACGCTCTGGTTTTTCTTATTTCCTGGCGTAATCCAAAACGATTATTTTTAGCATAATCATTTGATTCTTTATAAAACAACCCAACACCGGCTGCTGAAATAACCCCAATTCCACCTTCGTTAGCGACTGCAGAAGCTAAATTTGATAACGATATTCCTACGCCCATTCCACCTTGTATGATGGGTAGATCTATGTGTGTATTTCCAATAATTAATTTCTTCATTTTTGGACCTCTTTCTTCTCTAATATTTTGATATTCAAACTTTAATTATTACTATATCACACATTGTAATTTAACACAACCTAATTCAATAATAAAAACACCATCTATTTAAAATGATAGATGGTGTTTTGTTTTTAATATATTTTTTATTTTTTGTCAGGTTTATCAAATGATAAGAGTTTTGCATTAATGGCAACGATAACAGTACTTAAAGACATTAAAACTGCACCTAAAGCTGGAGAAATCATAATACCAACACCATATAATACCCCAGCTGCTAGTGGAATAGCAATCACATTATAGCCAGTTGCCCAAACAAGGTTTTGTATCATTTTTTGATATGTTTTTTTAGCAAAATAGGTCAATTCTACAATATCACTTGGATCACTGTCTGTCACAATAATGTCGCCACTTTCTACTGCAACATCTGTTCCAGATCCAATAGCTATACCAATGTCTGCTTGTGTTAAAGCCGGAGCATCATTAACCCCATCCCCTGTCATTGCGACCATGTCATATTCTTCTTGTAAATCTTTTATCATCTGTTGTTTTTGATCAGGTTTTACTTCTGCATCATAGCCATCTAAACCAAGTTTTTTTGCTACAGAGGCGACAGTTTTTTCATTATCACCTGATATCATCCAACATTTGATTCCTTGCTTTTGCAGATTAGCAATCGCATCGTATGACTCTTCACGAATAGCATCAGACAAGGCAATTCTTATAACAACCTCACCAGAAATGATACCATAAACCTCCGTTTCTATGTCTTCGTTTGAAGACTTTTCACAAGTACTCTCTATGTTATTCTCATCGATATACTTCTTACTTACCAATAACATTTCTTTGTTATCGACTGTTCCTTTTACGCCTTCACCTTTCATTGCAGTTACATCATTCGCTTCAATCAACTCTATATTTTGCTCTTTTGCATATTCAACAATTGCTTTCCCAATGGGATGCTCTGACTGATTTTCTAACGAGGCTGCGTACGATATAAGTTTTTCTTTATCTTCTTTGGTACATACTTCTACATTCTGAACAGCAAAAACACCTGTTGTTAATGTTCCTGTTTTATCAAACACCATCATATCAATATTACGTGCACGTTCAAATGCTGTACGATTACGAATAAGTAGTCCATTTTTAGCTGATAAAGTAGTTGAGTTTGCAACAACTAACGGAATAGCCAGTCCTAAAGCATGTGGACAAGTAATAACCATAACTGTTGCCATTCGTGTTATTGCAAAAGCAATATCTTGTCTAAGAATGTACCAAACAGTAAAGGTAATTACACCCGTACTAATCGCAACTATTGTAAGCCAAAATGCAGCAACATCAGTTAAGTTTTGCGTCTTAGATTTCATTTCTTGAGCTTCTTGGACCATTTTAATAACATTAGAGATGTATGAATCTTCTTGTGAATGGGTAATTTCAACTTCTATACTTTGATCTCCGTTGATAGAACCAGCATATACCTCATCCCCAGATTCTTTTGAAACTGGTTTAGACTCACCCGTTATAACTGCTTCATCAATAGTTGTTGAACCTTTTACAATTTTACCATCCATCGGTATTTTTTCACCCGGTTTAATTAAAACAACATCTTCTTTTTTAAGGGTTGATACTTGGACAGTTTTTGTATCATCGCCCTCTATTTTAGTCGCTTCATCTGGAATAAGCTTCGCAAGTTCTTCTAACGCACTAGAAGCATTTAAAACAGAACGCATTTCAATCCAATGCCCAAGTAACATAATCAAAATAAGTGTTGCTAATTCCCAAAAAAATCCAGCGCCTTCAAGTCCAAAAATTGTTGCACTACTATACGTGTATGCTACAACAATTGCAAGTGCAATTAAGGTCATCATACCAATTTGTTTAGAGGTGAATTCAGTTATAGATCCTTTTAAAAACGGCCATCCACCATAAAAGAATACAATAGATGCTAAGACAAAGACTATCCAGTCTCGGCCGACAAATTCAATTCTTATTCCTAACCACGATTGTACTGTCGTTGATAAGAGCATAATAGGGATAGTTAATACAAGTGTTATAAAAAATCGAATCTTAAAATCCCTAATCATCATTCGATGATGATTATTTTTTTGTTTGATATCATTTGTTTTTTTCTCCAAAATAGTGCCACCTTTCTTTAGTATCACTACCATAACTTATGTATTTTTAGACATTTTAAAAAGGGTTAAAACCGTTTGTTTAAAAAGTTAGTATTATCGATTAAATATTTCTATCATAGATTCTTTCGTGTCAGAGCTAAAACTCATAGGAATTAGTAGAAAGTTACCACGAATTAATTTCCGTTCTTCTAAATTATCAATCAATTCTTGTAAATCTTCATTTGTGTCCATCTGATCTTTTAACTCACTTGAACTATTAAACTCAAGAACAATTGCGACATCAATTCCACTATAAAATACATGGGATTGAACATCTAAGTTTTCCTCATCAAACCGTGTAAGTACATTACCAATCCAATCACTACTATCAGTTGAATAAGTGTATCCTTCGGCTTCAAAATTATCTAGTATAGTACTGAATGACACACAACTAACTAATAATAAGCTAAGTAATATTACACCAATTTTAAAACTAACCTTCATCCGACTCACCTTCTTTCAAAAATTAAAGTTTCTTCATCTTCAATTATATCACACATTCTTTAGTAACCACTGTCTAATGGAAAAAGACTTTTTACTAGTAGTAGATAAAATATGCATTAGAGTGTCTTTTAAAGTCATTACTCTTTATCATATTAATGAGGTGGTAAAATGATACAAGAACATAACTACGTTAAATTAGACCCTAAATTATTTTCACTTATAACACCCAAAACATATGAAAACACTGAGTTAATATACTTTAATCAAGATCTTGCTAAACAATTAAATATTACCAAATTAAATAGTATTAAAGGCCAGAACTTATTATCTGGATCTCTAAAAGAGCATCTTTATTTTGCACAAGGATACGCAGGCCATCAATTTGGTCATTTTACAATCTTAGGGGACGGAAGAGCTTTAAATGTTGGAGAATTTAAAAATAATAATATACATTATGAAATACAATTAAAAGGATCAGGTAAAACACCCTATTCTAGACAAGGCGATGGTAAAGCAACACTTTATTCTATGTTGAGAGAATACTTGATTAGTGAAGCATTGTTTCATTTAAATGTCCCAACAACTAGAACATTATCAATCATTAAAACCAATGAAGATGTTCTAAGAAAAAAAGTCCATAAAGGTGCAATATCTTCGAGAGTTGCAAAATCTCATATTCGTGTCGGAACTTTTCAATATGCTAAAGTAATGGGTGATGATGATCTTGTGAAAGAATTAGCCGATTACACAATTGAAACACTTTATCCCAAATTAAAGGATAATTATATTGCATTTTTTCAAACTGTTGTTAACGCTCAAGCTAAACTGATTGCTAAGTGGCAAAGTGTAGGTTTTATCCATGGTGTGTTAAACACCGATAATGTTTTAATATCAGGAGAAGCCATCGATTTTGGTCCTTGTGCTTTTATTGAGAAATATGATCTTGATACAGTCTATAGTTCGATTGATCAAACAGGACGTTATAATTACGGTAATCAACCAACCATAACCTCATGGAATTTAGCCCGTCTAGCAGAAGTATTATATCCTCTTTTCAATCAAAATAAGCAAAAAGCAATCGAAAAAGCAAATTCAATATTAAATAGCTTTGAGGATACCTATTATAATTATTACTACCAGCTAATGAGCCAAAAACTCGGATTTTCTTCACAAAGAAGAAAATTAGTTGATACCCTTTTAGCTATCATGAAGAAAAACGCACTAGATTATACAAACACGTTTGTTAAATTGACAACAGATAATCTCTCAGATTTATTAACAATAGAGGCGTTTGCTCAATGGCACCAAAAATGGACTAAAACATTAGACAACGAAAAAATAAATAAGGAAACGTTAATGAAACAACATAATCCGAGAATTCATCCAAGAAATCGTATCGTCGAACAGGCCTTAAATAATGCGGCGTTTGATAATGATTACAGGTTATTTGATGAATTTTTAGATGTTTTAAAAAATCCGTATGCCTACAAATTATCAATCAATCCTATGTTCACTAAATCAAATCCAGATGATGAACACTACGTCACCTATTGTGGAACTTAACTTAAAAAAGAAATTATTCTATAGTTTAGAATAATTTCTTTTAATTTTTATCATTATTCAGTTATCAAAGGCACTGTATAAGTATATTCACCTAAATCAAGTGTTCCTTCAGTTATCATAGCTTCTATATCATTTTTATTTAAGTAATTGAATAGTCTATCTAAATGATCTTTTTTTATTTCTGTTTCATTAATATACATTTGATCAAGTGTTAGTATCATTGACATTTCTACAAGGGAAATATCAACATCAAATATCATATATATAGCTGTTTCAATATCTGGATATTGATTACGACCAAGACTAATAGTAAGAACTGCTTGATTGTCTTCATTTAATTCAATAAATGCGTATTCAATATATCCTTTATTATCCGATGCGATATACTGACAACTATCGGTCTCGCAATCACTAAGCGGATTATACTCTTCATTTAAATTGGTTTGTATAGAATCCAGTAACATCACATTTAAAAATTGTTCTGTTAAACTGTATTTATCATCTTCTGTAGTTGTGGGGTTTGCAATTTCTATTAAATATTGTTGCGTTAGTAAAACTAAATCGCCATCGTATTCATAAACAGTTGTAGGTAACGCTGATTTTTCTGTTTCTACGTTGAATGTCGATTTTAATACATTTGTACCGATTAATACAACTAGAAAAATAATCACAATGAAGATAACTAATTTCTTCATAATTGTTCGTCCTTTCTTATTAATTAGATCTCATAGATCTCACTCTTACATAAATTAAAGGTTCATAAGTACTTATAGTATACCGAATAATAATTAAAAATTCCATTAAAACCACATATAAAGAAAATAGAATTTTTAGTTCTCTTTTGGTAATTTTTCTTTTATAGATAGTCTATCACATAAGAGTAAAAACGAAATTTATCTTATAATTCTCTTTGCGCTTAAATATAAAAAAATTTCTTAATGTGGTAAACTATATATGAGTCAGTTTAATAAGAACCCTATAAACTGAGATATAATAGAAGTTTTTAAAAAAATATATATGGAGGAATTATGTACAAACCAAACGAAAAAAGATATGAAAAAATGACTTATCGTCGTGTTGGAAACAGCGGATTAAAATTACCCCTTTTATCACTGGGATTTTGGCAAAACTTTGGTCATGAAAAACCTTTTGATGACATGAAAGAAGTTGTGTTGAAAGCTTTTGATAGCGGTATTACACATTTTGATTTAGCAAACAACTATGGTAGACCCGCAGGAAGCGCAGAAAGTAACTTAGGTAAAATACTTAAGAAAGAACTTGCTCCTTACCGGGATCAACTGATTATTTCAACTAAAGCTGGATATGGTATGTGGGAAGGACCTTATGGAGATCACGGTTCTAGAAAATATTTAATGGCATCTATCGATCAATCACTAGAAAGACTAGGACTTGATTATGTCGATATTTTCTATCATCATCGCCCTGATAATGACACGCCACTCGAAGAAACAATGAAAGCACTAGCTGACATGGTTACAATGGGAAAAGCTCTTTACGTTGGAATATCAAGCTATCCTGCAGATCGTGCTAGAAAAGCAAAAGAGATTTTAGCATCTTATGGTGTAAAACTCCTTATACATCAACCAAGTTTTAGTATGTTAAATCGTTGGATCCAAAAAGAAGGATTAGCTGATGCAATGGTTGAAGAAGGTGTGGGAATTATTCCATTTAGCATTCTACAACAAGGTCTTTTAACAAAGAAATATCTTAAAGATATTCCAAAAGATTCAAGAATGGGAGATCCTAAAGCTTGGTGGTTTAACGAAGAAGAATTAACAGAAGAACTAAAAGGAAAACTACTTAGTTTAAAAGAAATTGCTGATAAAAGAGATCAAACACTAGCCCAACTCGCTATTGCTTGGACACTTAAACAAAAAGGAATCTCAAGTGTATTAGTGGGTGTATCAAAATTAAGTCAATTAAAGTCAAATATTGGTGTACTTGATAACTTAGACTTTACAGATGATGAACTGCAAGAAATAGAACAAATTCTTAATAAATAACTATAAGAAAAGACATATAGATTTATTTATAATCTAATATGTCTTTTTTTTATTGAATATATGCGTCAATGTCTGAAATAGAAGATAGAAATGGAATCTTGTGAATCACTTTTTTTTCAGAAATATTTATGACTTCTGATTCGTTAATATATTTTAAAACTTTGAACGGTTTATTAGTACATAGAATAATCGGATTGGATTGTTTAAATACCTTATTCATATAGATTAAATCATTTCTTTTCACGATGAATCGCGCACCATCTCGTTTACCTTTTTGTCTATTCCAAACATATTTTGAATTTATGGTTAGTTGATCTGTTGGTGTTATACGCAAGATTTTAATATGATAGCTTTCGGTGTTGTAGTGTAAGATTAAATCGTATGGTTTAAACCGCGTTCTTTTAACATCATATTTTTTCTGTAACTTTTTGATTAGTTGACGTTTCGTCATTTAATCACTTCCTTGTTCTATTTACATAATAAATGCCCCAGTGTTTTTCTGGTTCATCTTTGTTGTCGCCACCCTTCCATGGTTCATCAAACGCTTCAAATAAATAGACAACTACAGATTCTTCTTCAGCCCAATCAATTATCTGTTTGTTGAATTTTTTTTGATTTTCAACAGTTGCGTATTCTCTTTTAATTTTGTTTCCATGAGAACTGGTTGGCCAACCAGTTTCCGTTATGATACAGTCCTTAGAAGGATATGCTTCTTGAACTTCACGATAGTTTTTAACCGCAATATCTAACGCTTCATCTATTGAATAACCTTGCCAAACTGGGTATGTGTGTAAACTAATAAAATCAACTACCTTAGCAAGTGGTGCAAGATCATTTATCCATGTTTGATACTCTTCACAAAAAGTAACCAATAAATCAGTTTGTTGCTTAATCTTGGTCGCAGCATCTACTAGCCTCTGGACACTTACACGTTTATTGTTCCAGGGAGAACGTGTTTCATTTCCTACAGAAACAGCTGAAACAATAGATTTGTATTTGTTCCCAAGTTGAATAATTTCTTTAATAAGTTCTTCATTGGTTGTTTTATTCTTTTTAAGTTCTTCTGCTGAATGCTTAGGAAAATAATCATGATTTTCATGATTTATTTCAGCTCTTAACGATAATCCTAGCATTACTTTAAAGTCTAAATCATGTTCAGTAATCAATTCTAAGACTCGGTAAGCTTGCAGCGAACAATCATAAATTCGCAGATAGTAAAACTCTCCTTCTAATAACCTTAAATCTTCTAAAATTTCACTTTTAGATGGATATGTTTTCTCAAGTGGAGATTGATTTTCCCTATAACCTGAATAATTAATGGCACTATTATACTTAAACCTTTTCATTTTATCACCCCTTTAATTATAACATACTCATTTTAAAACGATATAACTTTTAAGTTTTTATCCAAATACATGGATTTAAAAATATATGTTATAATGTAACAAAGTACTACTCACTATAATTTAGATTGGTCATGACAAGATATCATCATAAGGAAGTAAGGAGAACTATATGAAACAGCGATTTAAACGTTTGATTTTTGTGTTACGCTATAATTGGAAAAATATTATTCTATTTGAAACAATTTATCGTCTGATTGGTGTAGCAATTATATTTCCTATAGGGAGTCAATTACTTAATCTTTCAGTACGCGCAACTGGTGCTGCATACATTACAAATGAAGCATTTTTTGATTATTTAGTTAGCCCAATTACATTTATTATCTTTTTTATATTCTTCGTCCTGCTTGCAGTTTATGTTTTGTTTGAAATCACTGCCTTAAGTATTCTTTTTCATTTGTCTGAACAAGGTCAATCTATTCAATTATCTACATTATTCATTACAAGTTTTAAACGATTAAAATTTATTCTGAAGAGATATCATATCTTTATTTTGTTTTCAACGATGATCTTCTTCGTACTTGTAGAAGGATTCCATATTGTTGGGATTGCCTCAACCATCAAACTTCCCAGAATTATTATTAATGAGTTTAGTACATTTCCTATTTTACGTTGGTTAATGGCTGGATTAGTCTTTCTACTTATCATACTATTTGTTGAAACATTATTTTTTGAGTTACAAGCTGTTTTAACAGGCCAATCAATTAAAGAATCATTTACCACCCAACAATCTATGCTCGAAAAAAACCGACTGAAAATTTTAGTTGAATTCTTGTGTATAAACCTAGTTTTAAATGTAATTCTTTATCTATTTTATATTATTATTATTGGATTGGTTAGTCTTGGCTCACAATTATTTATTAATAGTGGAGCTGTATTTGGTACATTACTAAGTCTTTTATATATTGTATATCTAATACTTGGATTCTTTGCTACTATTTTACTAATGCCAATTAATTTTGCTTGGATAAATGTCTGGTATTATGATTATAATCCTGTAACAGATACATCTTTTATGAACAGTCCACCTGATCATAATTTTCGCTTTAAACCTTCGTTAAAACGTATTTTTATTACGTTACTTGTTGTGCTTGCTGGGGTAAATATATTATTAGTCCGTGATTCTTTATTGAACCCCTCATCTCCCATCCAACTATTAAATAATCCCCGTATAATTGCTCATCGTGGTAGTTCAGTTGATGCACCAGAAAATACAGTTGCAGCTATAGAAAAAGCTGTGTTAGATGGCGCAGATGCAGTAGAAGTTGATGTGCGTTTTACCAAAGATGGGGTACCTATATTAATGCATGATAAGACGTTAAAACGTACGACAAACGATTCTTTAAACCGTGTCGTATCTGACACAACTTATGAAGAGATTAGTTCGCTTGATGCCGGTAGTTGGTTTAGTGACGCCTTTAAGAATGAACCTGTACCAACATTAGAAGAGGCCCTTCTTGCAGCAAGATTCAAAGTAAAAGTTTATATTGAATTAAAAGAAACACCCGATTATGCTGCTGAAAAAATCACTTCTCTTTTAGAAGAAACTAATATGATTTATCAAGTTAAAATTCTTTCGTTTAACGAACCTATTCTTCAATCATTTAAAGAACAAAATAATAACATTAAAACAATGTTACTACTTTCAGCTTTTTTAGGAAATCTTAACACCTTGATAAAATATGAAAGTGTTGATCATTATGGTATTCGCTATCAATTAATCCAAAATAACCATAATTATATTACCGATCTGCAAGAAGCTGGGAAAGAGGTTTATGTTTATACGATAAACAGTACTAACGCGATTCAAGAAATGGATAATTATGGGGTTAATGGTATTATTACTGACGTTCCTATTAAGACAAGAGAGATTGTCTATGCAGATACTACAAACGATGTGTTTAAACAATTAATTCAGCGATTATTTGTCCTAAATTAATATAGATTCTTTCAATGATAGTTAGTGTTTTATTTTTTTCAAATTTTTAATTTTCTCTATCTTTTCATAAATTAACACTTTCTTTTTGAAAAAAGCATGTTTTCCTGTTGTATAATATCTCTTTTTATGTTTAACTATTTTAGGCATAAAGTTGAGGTGGACAACATGGGAAAATTAGAAAAAAATATTTATAAAATAACATGGCCTATATTTATAGAGATGATGTTTTTTACATTATTAGGTACTGTAGATACATTTATGTTATCACAATATAGTGATACTTCTGTTGGAAGTGTGGGAATAAGTAATCAAATATTATTCTTATTTGGGATTTTTGTTAATGTTATTGCAATTGGTGTTGGAGTCGTTAGTGCACAGTATTTAGGGGCTAAACAAATTGAAAACGCCAAAGACACAATTGTAACAGGGATTACTACAAATATTATTATTGGTAGTATATTATCTGCTATCATCATTTTATTTGGAAACATATTCTTACAATGGGTTGGTACGAGTAATTCTTTTATGGTCGACTCCGTTTCTTATCTTCGTATAGTAGGATACTCAATTGTCTTTATTGCTATCCGGGTTAGTCTTAGTACTGGGTTTAGAAGTTTCTCTCGACCTAAAATTGTTATGGTCATTATGATTCTTGGTAATGTTGTTAATATTGGATTAAATGCTATTTTAATATATGGTCTCATTGGTCTTCCTGCATTAGGTGTTGTAGGGGCAGCGATTGGGACATTAATCTCAAGAATTCTAATGGTTATTATTTTACTTATTGCTTCATATAAAGTGCTGAAGATTAAAGTCTTTAAATTGCGCGTTCATCTTAATCACTTAAAAAAGATATTGTTTGTTGGTATTCCTAGCGCCATGGAAAATTTGATGTGGAATGTCGCACAAGTTGCCATATTATACTTTATAAATCAAATGTCAGATGAGGCAGTTATAGCAAGGTCTTACATTCGAGCAATTTTACCATTCGTGTTTATGTTTAGTTTTAGCTTAGCTGTCGGTAATAGTATTATAGTCGGTTATCATATGGGAGAAAATAAGCCTGATAAAGCGTATAAACATACATTAAAATCATTACGTATTGCATTGGTATTTGTAATGATGATAACAGTCTTATTAAACTTATTTAGTGGTCCTATTATTCATTTGTTCACAGATAACTTAGAAATTATTAAAATAATTAAAAATGTGTTATATATCTCCGTTATTATTGAACTAGGAAGAGCGATGAATTTAGTTTATATCCAAGCACTTAGAAGCGTTGGTGACACGGTATTCCCAGTTATTATGGCTGTTATAAGTATGTTTGGTATCGCTGTGATTTTCTCTTACATATTTGGAATAAGAATGGAAATGGGAATTGTTGGAGTCTATTTAGCTTCGATGATTGATGAAGTATTAAGAGGATTGACGATGGCGACAAGATGGTATTTACGCAAATGGGTAAGTATTAAACTAATTGATTCCAAAGCATAAATAACTAAAAAATTTGAAAAAGACACTTTTACCTAAAACAGGTAAAGTGTCTTTTTTATTGGATTGATCTATTTAATTTTTAATGTTAGTTTATAGTTTTTTTAGTACTACTTCTCTTATAAAAAAAGTGTGAGACACTCGTATTTTATAAATTATTTATTGACAAATTATTTAATATGTAATATGTTACGTATGGGAGGTTATTATATGAAAAAATCACGATTAAATATTGAAAAAGATTGTATCGCTCAATTTTTCCAATTATCTAATAAACTACAGACTTTTTTAGACAGACAGTTAAAACAAGACAAATTAACAATAAAACAATTTTTCTTAATGATTGTCATTGGGTCGTTTGATTCTGAGCCTGGATTTTCTAAGGTTAGTGCGCGTTTTGGAACAAGTAGACAAAATGTAAAACAACTTGCTTTAAAATTACAAAAAAATAATTTTATTAAAATATATACTGATAAAAACGATGCAAGATATAAGCATCTATCATTTACAGAAAAAGGTAATAGGTTTTGGCAAAAAAGAGATGATAAAGATCGACAAATGCTTAAACTAATTTTTGATTCAATTCCTTCTGAACATTTAAGTGTGTTTTTAAGTGTCCTTATGGAATTAGATAAAAATATAGATAATTTATCCTAGAGGAGGACTAAATGAAAATGGCTATAAAAATTATAGGACTTATTCTTTTATTAATTATTGTTGGTATCACAACCGTAATTTTGATTAACCCTACATACAGAAAATATCAATCATTAATTAATACTAATATGTCTAAAGAAACATCAAACATTAATGACACTATCACCGAAGATGACTTACAACCACTTCCGCTATTAATTCAAGACTATCTAAGATATGTCGGTGTTTTAGGTACAGCAAAAGTTTCTAATTTTCAGCTTTCTTTAGAAGGGGAAATGAAAATGAAAAGAGATGCTGATTTTTCACCATATAAAGCACAACAAACGAGTTTTATAAACCAAGGAACCAGGTTGTTTTATATGGATTTATTTTTAAACAAAATAAAAATATCTGGATTACATCACTTTCATGATGCCGATGCTACCATGAAAATAAAAATACTTGATCTATTGACTGTTGTTAATGAGGGGGGCGAAAAAATGCAAAAGGCTGAAACAGTCACTTTCTTTAATGATATGGTTGTTTTTGCTCCACAAACATTAATTAATAATAATATCTCATGGGAAGTATTGGATAATCATAGTGTAGAAGCAACATTCACTCATAATAACATTACTATTAGTGCCCAATTATTTTTTGATGATGAGGGAAAGCTCATTAATTTTGTGTCTCATGATCGGCTTGCATTGACAGATGATGGTGGGCAAACCGAAATTCCATGGTCAACCCCTATTTCCGAATATCACACAATAAACGGACTGAATTTACCTAAATATGGAGAAGGCGTATGGCACTATGATGATGGTGATTTTACCTATATTATACTGAATGTCGTTGATATAAAATATAATATAACTTCTAAATAAATATATAAAAATCTAACAATATTATAATCAATTTTTAAAGTGATTTATGATGATTATCACAGAACAATCAACTTTTTTAGAACAATTATACTAGTGAAGTTAAAATTTTAACTTCACTAAAGAAGGCGATATGCTATAATATAATGTGTAAAGGATGTGGTATATTTTGAAATTTATTTTAATATTTTATGCTATAATCGGAATAATTATTCAATTAGTTTTTGGGCAGTTAACCGGATTGGAACAAGGTAGTATAGGGTTACTAACCTTTATATTTTTGGTTGAGATAGATCCACGATTTAAATATGCTTATATCTTACCAAATATTAAACAAAAAAAGAAAACTTTGAATGGAGAAAATAATGAGTAAACTAAAAATAATTGTGTATGCACTATCAGCTATGGGGTTACAAGTTTTATTGGGCTATTTGACAGGTCAAGGTCAAGGCGGAATTGGAATGCTGACATTTGTTGTATTAATTGAATTAGATCCACATTATAGTTTTACTTACTTACTTCAAAATAAGTCAACATCTAAAAAATAACAACACACATATGAAAGACCACTACTTTTTTAAAAGTAGTGGTCTTTTTTATTTTATATGATTAAAATTTAATACCTATAAATAGCAACTATGCCTTTGTCTGTCGGCATATTTTCTTCATCTAATACGAGTACTTCTCCTCCTTGATTTAGAATATGTTCGGCTAAATCATCTAACACATCATCATACATAGGATCTTCTATTGATTCTTGAGTAATCGTACCATCAGTTTTGTTAAATTTCCCAGGTATTGATTTATCCGCAGAAATCAATGCGGTACTAATATTCCCTTCAATCGCTTTTTTACCAATTTCTTCTAAATTGTCAGAAGCAAGATCTTTAGCATGTGCTTGTTTATATTTTTCAACTAACTTTGTGATTTCTTTTTCATAACGGGGTTTTATAAGTTCCCATGCTTTTTCTTGAATTTTTTCTTCAGTTAAATTTTTATCAGATTGCTTAACGCCATCTTCAAGTAAATATTTATTTTTAGAAATCTTTTGAAAAACACCATGATGTTCAGTCAATGCCCATAACACTAACGGACGCTTGGTTGGTTTAGAATAGGTATTTTTGATAAATCTATCCACATATCTAAAATAACGTTCTGTGTCTTTTTCGATAACGTCTTTACTATCATCATGTCCATGATACATCGCTTGATTAGCTGAACCATTATATGAATTATGTGATAAATACCCTTTGTCATCAAGTGTCCCTAAAACTTCTTTTTTCGTGATTGGAGTTCCTTCTTCGAATTTTACTTTATGACACTGATCTTGTGTACATGTGTAAAGGGCAAACTTTTCACGATCTAACGTTAAAACATCAAACGTTCCACCGGTTTGAAAATGTCTAATTAATGGTTTTGTGTGAAAACTATCAGCAACAATTACTTTATCTTTTACATTGCTGTGTAAACGAAAAACAACATAATCATTACGTGATGCCAAT
Source organism: Candidatus Izemoplasma sp. (assembly GCA_021736205.1). Taxonomy (GTDB): domain Bacteria; phylum Bacillota_I; class Bacilli_A; order Izemoplasmatales; family Izemoplasmataceae; genus JAIPGF01. The sequence continues at coordinate 585 of JAIPGF010000008.1, read as the reverse complement.
ATCGCAATTCCAATTGTATTGTTGTGCCAAAATATTTTGTTTTCTTTTAACGTGCGAAGTGGTTCTAAAAGCTCATTAACTACCGTTTCATCATACTTTTTTTGTAGTGAGGTTTCCGCATATTTTAAATGGTTTTTAAATGTGATTATATCTTGCTGTACCTCATTAGGGGATGTGTGTGTATTTTGATAAATTGACACAAATGGGCCTTCTTTCTCTGAGAAAATATCATGATTAAAATCTTGAATAATCTCGTACAAAATCATTACCTCCTATTTTTTTAATTCTTCTATACTTTTATTATAACACACTCACTAACTATATGAAGTAACATAGTAATGAAAGAGAGAGACCTAACTATCCTAAGGTTGTTTTTCTTCTCAGTAACATGTGCTTAAGAACTTTAAAACTATTAAATACTGGTGTATAAGACTCATTTAAAAATTTGTGTAGATTTGTCAAACATAAATAACAGATTGGCACTATTTAAAAATGAGACGTGATAGAATAATCCTATAGCGAAATAACGTATAATGTTGAATAGGAGATAGCCAATCCAGCGGTGACATAGGAAAGTTATTGTAC
>JAIPGF010000033.1 GCA_021736205.1 Candidatus Izemoplasma sp. | reverse complement strand
TCCCCCCTTGTGAAAGTTCTACCTTTATTGCTGTATTGTCAAATTTAAATTTGAACTCTTTGACTTTTTGTTGGATTAATTTCACTTTGTTTTTTAAGACATCTTCGTTCATTCCGTAAAAACTAACGACAAATTCATCCCCACCATAACGAAACATAAGATCGTCTTTACGGATTAAATTTTGAATTACATCAACTAAACGTTTTAAAATATAATCTCCTGCTTGGTGTCCATGGGTATCATTAATGTCTTTAAATTTATCAATATCAAACATTAAGATGCTTAAATCGCCTTTTAAGTCTCTGGCTTTTTGTAAAAGTTCTTCAGATAACTGCATACCGTAATTACGGTTAAAGGTGTTTGTGAGGGGATCGCGTTTGGCAATTTTTTTAATTCTTTCATGGTTAATCGCATTATATAATCCAATGGCCATGGTATGTCGTAATAAGAATAGCGTGTCACGCCACATTGTTTGATCATAGGCTGAATTAGATGCGATTAAAATAGCTCCTAATGTGTTGCCTTTATAAACAATAGGTTCAACTTTAATAGATTTCGGTGAAAACTTGATAAGCGTTGTATCAATATGAACTTGTTTATCAAATAAAACGGTCGCACTTTTTTGGTTTTCTAAACAATCTTTTAAAATGCCACTTTCAAGTAATCTATTAGGTGACTCAATGTATTTATTGGCACGAACGATAAATGCTCCCTCTTCTTTTGTTACAAGCAAGCCAGCATTACTATTTGTCATCGACATAAGATATGACAAAATCTTATCCGATAGATCAGTGATATTTAATTCAGCAGAAAAAGCCTCCATTGTTTCACGAGAAAAATATTCATTATACATTCCTTTAATCATTGCTTCAATGAATTTATTTAATTCTGTAGAAATATCACTTACGGGATCTGACCCTTCAATCGGAAATTGACATTCTTCTAATACTTCATTGATATCTAGTTCCGAAAAGTTCTTTTGTTCAGTATACTCTTTTACTGAATTAATGCGGTCTTTGATATCATCAAACACTGTCTTTAATATAGAGGTAGAGACAAAATATAATAAAAAGCTAGCTAAAATCCCTACAAGTAAGAATGAGACAATATTTCCTACTGTCACAATCTCTAGATAATCAAACCCAAACAAAATAAGAATCACGGGAATAATAATTGTGATTGATAATCCTAACGTAATAATCTTAAGCACTATCTTATAATATACATGGTTTCTACCAAACATATTGTTTCCTCTTTTCATTGTTATCGACTTTTTAATGTGTTTAAATTATATCATATCTAAAGAAATCTTTCATTAGAAACCGCTGCTTACTTATTATTATCTTGTTAGAATTAAATTATAAAACATATTATTTTAAATTTTTTTATTTTTTTCCAATAAAACCAATGTTTCATCTGTACTATTAGTGAAAACAAATAAAGGAGGAATTAACTATTATGAAATTATTTTTAATTGGAAGTGCTTTATTTACTGGATTTAGTGGTGTTGCAATGCAATCACCTGATGTAAATGAGACAGTGAGTGAAGTAAGAAATCAAATAGTTGAACGCGTTGGTGGATTTAGAGAAGCACGTATGAATGGACTTCTTGAACGTATTTTAGAAGAAGGTCAAATACCATACCCACCTGCAGGACTTTTGGAACGTTTAACTGAAGAACAACAAACAACTGTCATTACAAAAATTGATGAATTAAATGCCACATATGATTTTTCATCAATGACTGAAGAGGAGTTACTAGAGTTACTACCCACATTACAAGAAGAACTTGTAGCATTACGTGAAGAACTCGGTATTGAACCACTTCAAATCAGAGACCGCATTCGTGAAGGAATGCAACATGCTTACCATAATGGATTCAGAGATGGATTTGAAGAAGGTCATCGTGGTGGATTTGGTGGACATCACCCATTTGATGAAGAAACCGATGAACCAATTGATGAGCAAACAGAAGATCCAATTGATGAATCGAACGATACCGCATAATATAAATATCAACATTAAACCTTATCCGTTTGGATAAGGTTTTCTTTATTGGATAAAATGATTAAAGACCGCTCATAGCAGACAACTATTACCTTAATATGCTATAGCTACTTTTTTCTATGTCGATACTAATTTTGTAATCTATACCAAATAATGCACTTTTTGATTATGGTTTCATGTTTAAGCCTTTGCGAATCTCTTTTTTTGTAGTAAAATACTATTATAGTATAAGGAGGGATTTCATGAATGCATTACAACGTCCTTGGGTAGCAATAATATTATCTACACTAATGATCATGCTATTAATACTTTTTCCTTTTTCTAGTTCTGTCCATTATTTAATTACACATCTGATTTTTGTTGAAATTATAATTGGACTTGTTTATTACAGAAAATGGGTTATTTGGGTGACTATTTTTATAATTGCTATCCATCTTTCCTTAGATGCACTTATATTAAAAGCGTTCCCAGTTTCAGCCTTTACAGACTCATTAATTCAATTTTTATTACTTGTGTTTAGTTATAAAGTATTTGATTATCATGCAACAATGTCAAAACGTTTCTCTGATACAATTCAAGCAACCCAAGTAGGCATGTGGGAATGGAACGTCATAACCAATGACATATATGTAAATAAACATTGGGCAAAAATGCTTGGATACACCGTTGATGAACTAAAACCACTAACAATTGAAACGTGGGAAAAATTAACGCACCCAGAAGATTTAAAAAAAGCATACAATCAATTAAATAACCTTATTAATCAAGAACAACAAATTTACGATATTGACATTAGAATGTATCATAAAAATGGATCTATTGTTTGGATTGCTGATAGGGGTCAAGTAACTGAATATACAAAGGATATGAAACCTAAGATACTTCGAGGGTGGCATCTTGATATCACAGATAAAAAACAAGTTGAAGAAGAAATTATTTATCAACGTGATTTAATGGATTATATCATCGAGCACATGAATAGTGCTGTTGCAATCCACGATAAGGATTTAAATTATCTATATGTTAGTAATTCTTATAAAACACAATTTAAGATAGATGAAGATATCATTGGTAAAAATCATTATGATGTATTTCCTGATTTACCAGATAGATGGAAAAAAGTCCATCAGCAATCATTACAAGGAGAAGTAATAAGTTCAGACCGTGATAAATATGTACACGACGATGGCCATGTTGATTGGACACGTTGGGAATCACGTCCTTGGTATGATAAAGAGGGTAATATTGGTGGTATTATTATATATACAGAAGTAATTAATACATATATTGAAAAAGAACAAGAACTTAAAGAAACACACGATACTTTACAAACCGTCATGGATGATTTACCTATTGGTATTGCGATTAATAGTGTGTATCCAAAAACCGAAGCCATTTACATGAATGATAATTTCCCAAAAATTTATGGTACAACGAAAAAAGCCTTAATGAAAAGTAATTCTTTTTGGAACGTTGTCTATGAAGATGAAACATATAGAGAAAAAATTAAACAACGCGTTATATCTGACATAAAAACAAATGACCCAGAAAAAATGCAATGGCATGATATTCCTCTAACAGAAAACGGTGAAATTAAACATTATGTCACTGCTTATACCACTCCTTTACCAAATAAAGATTTATTTATTTCTACTGTCATAGATACAACGAAACGTAAAAAATTAGAGTTATCATTAGAAAAGAAAGCTAAAGAACTTTTTATTCAAAAAGAAGAAATAGAAGCAACTTTACTCGCGATTGGAGATGCAGTTATTTCAACTGACAGCAACGGAAAAATTAATGCGATAAATGAAATAGCTTCAGAAATTACAGGATACACTCAAAAAGAAGCAATTGGACAAATCTTTTCTTCTTTGATTACATTCCAACATGAAACAACAAAAAAAGAACTTCGTTGTCCTATAAAACGCGTTTTAGATACAGAAGAAACCATTCACTTAGAAAACCATACTGAATTAGTTTCTAAAGCAGGAAAAGAATATTTAATTGAAGACAGTGCTGCACCAATTCACGATAAGAATGGAAAACTAATTGGTGTTATCTTAGTATTTCGTGATGTGACAGAAAAAAAACATAAACAACGAGAAATAAATTATCTCAGTTTACATGATTATTTAACCGGACTTTATAATCGCCGTTTCTTTGCTGAAGAATTGGCTAGAAGAGATAAAAAAGAACATTATCCACTTGGTATTATGATGATGGATTTGAATGGTCTTAAAATTTTAAATGATGCTTATGGTCATGAGATTGGTGATAAAGCACTTAAATTAGTTGCTAAAACAATTGAAGAGACCATTGGATCTCGTGGTATACCTGCTCGTATTGGTGGCGATGAATTTACTGCCATTATTTCTAATACAAGTGAAAAAGAACTCTTAAAAATTAAACAACAATTACAAAAAAATATATCAAACAGACATATCAAAGATGTTGAACTCTCTTTAGCTGTGGGATTCACTATTAAACAAGATAAAAATACTTCATTCACTGAAATTTTAAAAGATGCAGAAAATCAAATGTATAAATATAAAATATCAGAGGGAATTAGTGCTAGGAATAAAACCATACAAGCCATATTAAATACCCTAACCAAAAAATATGAGTTAGAGAGAAAACATTCAGAAAATGTTAGTTACTACGCACGTTTGATTGGCGAGGCACTCGACTTAACAAAAGATGATTTGCAAGAACTAGAATTCTCTGGGATGTTTCATGATATCGGTAAAATTACGATTCCTGATTCCATTTTAAATAAAACTGACAAACTCACTAAAGAAGAATATAATACAATTAAAGAACATACAACAAATGGCTATCAAATTTTACGTGCAGCTGATGAATACTCTGATTTGGCTGAACATGCTTTACTACATCATGAATGGTATGATGGAACCGGCTATCCAGAAGGTATTAAAGGTGAAGATATACCACTCTTTGCTCGCATTATATCAGTTGTTGATGCCTTTGAAGCAATGACTTCAACTAGACCATATAGAGAGGCTTTACCAACAGAATATGCAATTAAAGAATTGAAAGACTATTCAGGACGTCAATTTGATCCATCTATTGTTTCAGTCTTTGTTGAGAAAGTACTCCCGATTATAGAAGAAAATAAATAGATAAATAAATAAATAAAATAAATTTGATTGGAGGGAAATTATGGAAAAACTTATTTTTAAGAATTTATATCTTAATATTATCTTTGGTGGATTACTGATTTTATTATCACTACTAGGATATTTTCTTAATTGGTTTCAAGATTATCTACCACTTTTTACTGCTATTATATTAATACTGCTATCGACTAAACGATTTTGGTATTCATTTAAAAAAATTATTAGCAAATACGCAACACTCATACTAATTATTGAATTTATCTTAGATGTTGCTTTAGCTGCACTACTAATTTACCTAGAAGATTACGTTGGAGTATTTATTGGATTAATCATTTATATCAGAGGAGTCTCTTATTTACTAATCAACTACCTCGCAACAAGAAAGATCCGCTTATTTCAGTATATACTGAATATTGGATATGTCACAATTGGTTCGTTCTTGATGTTTTCATCATTTGCTAAAGGCAATATATTAGTCATTTTTATAACTGTGTTAATATTATTAACTGGTATTATTTATCTTCAAGCTGGGTTATCCAGACTAGCTAAAAAGAAAGAAAATAATATAGAAAAAGAGCAAACGACTAAACAAGAAATTAAAGAGGCTAAAAAAGAAACCAAAGAACACCCTAAAAAAAATGAGAATTTACAACAAGATGAACCCAAAGCAACTGGCTCTATACCAACAATGAATCAACTAACCGCTATGACCGTTGCAGAACTTAAAACACTCGCAAAGAATCGTAATCTAGAAGGATATAGTCAGTTAAATAAAAAAAGTCTCATTGAAAAAGTCAAATCGTCTTATAAAAATTAAACTATATCTTAATCAAAGTAAAAACCGGACTCTCTGAACAGTGAGTCCGGTTTTTTATTGCTTTTGGATAAGGGATATATATATTAATTTTATTTGTCCAGTAATTTCATAAATAATAGTTTATTTGATGATTGACATGGGGGACAATTTTTCCCAATATTTGTTTTCTCTTGTAGTTTTTCAAATGTTTTAACACCTGAATCGATATGTTTTTTAATATCTTTTAATGTGATGTTATGACATCCACAAATAACTTTGTTTTCCATTTATTTAATCACCTATGATAGTTGCATCGTTGTTTCACAAGTTGGATCTTCTGCATATGTCGTAATTGTTTTACTTGCAGTTTGATCATTATAGTTGATTGTTAGTGTACCTTCTTGGTTTCTTGGTAACCACATGTCAATAAATCCATTACTTTGTGAGTTGTGTGTAGCTTCGTATAAAACTTCTCCATCACTTGCAACATATTTCACATCAAATGATGCGTTTTTCAATTCTCCACGACACCCTGTAGCACTGTGGTAGAAACATTCATGTGTTGTGTTAATAAAGGGTGCGACTGATAGATAAAATTCATCTTCAGGCAGTGGAATAGATAAACGATCGTCTTCTGTTATAACAAGAAGTTCATCGTCATAAACAGAAAGTGCGAATCCATCAACATCTAATGTGTCATTTTCGACTTGGGTTAAAATTTCTTTTGCAGTTAAATTGGCTAATCCTAAACTTTCCAAATCCGAAGCTGGTTGGCAAGCTGTTAAAACAATCGTTATTCCAACTAAAAATAACAAGATAAAAAGTTTTTTCATGAGACCTCCTAATATGTCTTAATTAATTACTGCTTAATGTCTGTTTAATTTCGTTGTATTCTTCAACAGAAATATCGCCATTAGCTAATCGTTTATTTAGTTTTTCTAAAGCTGTTGTATTATCTTTTTTATTTAAGATATTATCATAATCACCATTCATTAGAAAGTAGATTAATACACCAATTATGATTATCCATAGAAACATCATCAAATCACCTCAGATTCATTTGTTAAAATAGATTTAAGTCGTTGATATTCTTCTTGATCAATGTCACCTTCTGCTAATCGTTTCTTCAGTGTTTCAATCACTGATGATTGATTATTGCTCGTTTTACTTCTATAACGTACAAATGCAACAATAAATAAAATTATTAAGATAACTGCACCTGTGTAATAAAGAATATAGAGCGTTGAATCAGTTGATGAATACCAATAAGGACTATAGTGATGCATCATCATTCCTGGACCAATACCAGAAAAGAAAAACATCACACCAAAATAAATAATTGTTATAAAACCTAAAATGTAAAGCCATGTTTTGTTCATTATTATCACCTACTTAAAAGTATAGCGCACAATTATGAAAGAAATGTGAAGTTAAATGATTATTTTGAAAACAATCGTATTATTTTTATATTCAGCAGTTATTTTACCATTGATTGGTTTAAGTAATAAACGACATATATATAATCCATATCCTTTATGATCGTTTGAATCATCTTGTTCTTGTCCGCGTACACCTTTTTCAAATACGTTATTTAAGTCATCTACTTTATGGGTTGGGACAGATTCAAACATCAAAGTTATGTGTTTATCTTGCGTTAAAGATATTTTAAATTTTGTATCTGGTTTCGAATAATAAAAGCCATTACTCATTAAGTTATCTATTATTCTTGAAAAGTCTCGTGTGTTCCAATTAATCATGACATTTACTTGTATATTTTTATCAATTGTTATGTTTTTATGAGTGAGTACACTCTTGAAACTTTCAATTTTTTCATCTAACAATTTTGAAATGTTAATTTCATGATGGGATAATTGATAATTATCTTTAATTAAATCAGAGACTAATTCATTAACTTTTTGCGCAGACTTTAGTGCTGACTTGGTACGTTGTTTAGAAAGCTTTTCATCGTTGTTTATTGCATTAAAATAGTTATATATGATTGTTAAAGGGGTTTTAATATCATGTGCTATCCCTTTCATATTGATATTTTTTTGTTCAGTTAATAAATCTATATTTTCTAAGTATGTTTTTATTTCATTATTAATATGCTTAAACTCTTGATAATTAAACTGTTTCTTTGTTAAATCATCTTTATTGATGAGAGCTAATATTTGTGATAAATCATCATCAATAGATTTTGTGTTTTGTTTGTAAGACCAAATAAAAAACACAATAGTAATAATATAAATTATTAGTAATGAAATATTAATATAGAGCCAATAATCTTCTACTGTTGTGACAGTGACACTTTCTATATTATCAATAAAGATTGTTAAGTCTCCTTTGTTTGTGTCTATTTGGTATTGATAGGTATATCTGTGACTGATATCACTAGAATATAACATATTACCTTCTGCATCGATAACTTCTATTTCTACCGCATGAATATGAGTATAGTGTTCCACATATTCTAGCGCAGTATCAATGTCATTGTAATTAACAAGGTGGGTCGTTATATCTAAAAATGCATTGTTTTCTTCTTTAATTTTTTGTGTTAGATAATTGTTATTAATTAAATAAAGCGCTACATTAATAACTAAGAAAATAACAGTTGTTATAATCGTTAAAATAATAATACTTCGTCTAAAATAAGTTTTTATTGGTTTACTCATCTGTTTCACCTACAAGTTGGTATCCCAGACCATAAACAGTTTTTATTAAAGTCTTTTGATAAACAGGTTTTATTTTTTTTCTAATGTTTTTTATATGGACATCCACAACACGGTCATACACTTCATCGCCATAGGCGTATAAGTAATCTAAAAAATCATCTCGGGTAAGGACTTGATTTATATGTGTCAAGAGAAGCATCATTATATGATACTCAATAGTTGTTAGTTCGATGTGTGTTTCTTCGATGATTAATTCAGGTGTACCTTTAGAAAATATTATTTCCTTGTTATTTAATGATATAACGCTATTTTTCTGATCTCTCTTTTGAAAAAAGTTTTCTAGTTTGATTAAAACCTCTTCTTTTAAAAAAGGCTTAAATAAATAATCATCTGCACCAATTTTTAACCCTTCAATTTTATCTTCGTTTTGTGTTTTTGCAGATATCACAATAATATGGACATTAGATTCTTTCCTGATTTTTTTAATAAATGCTTCTCCTGACATAACTGGCAACATTAAATCAGTAATAATACAATCAATAGAATTAGTATTAAAATCTTCTAATGCATCAAAGGCATTAGTTGATGAAAAAACCTGATATCCAGCTTCATCAAGAAGTGTTGTTAAAAAGTCATTAATTTCTCTGTTATCTTCTAAAACAATAAGATTATGCATGATGTCACCTCATTTATTAAGATACATTATAACTTTGAAAGAAATAAGAAGTTTCACTAATTAAACTCTTTATAATGATGGTTTTCTGTATATTTAGTTTAGCAATACTCCGTAGTTAAATCCAGTGATACATAAATTATCACCGTTTATTAATGATATTTAGTGGAATTACATCATTAAATACTTTAATAGTCGTCTCTTCATATTTCTTATATATTTGATTAGTATAATTTAACTATAGATAAATTTTTAACAACAAAAAAAGGAGGAAATATGACAATATTTAAAGTGTTTTTAATCGCAATTTCAGGTCTAGGTTTTGGTTTTGGCGTTGATAAAGTGGTGGATACAGATCTGTTTGACAACCATGTTAATAGTTCTTATTCCCATGAAGAAACAGTTTACTGCCATCAAGAGGGTGATTTCTTAACGCACATCCAAGAAGGACTTACTGATGAAGAAAAACTACTGGTTGAAAACAAGATAGATGAATTACTTATTTTCCATTCAATCACACGTGAAGACTTAGATAATGACTATGACTTGAGACATACGTTTTTACTAGACTTAATGACATTCTTAGAAGAAAATGATATTAATTATCCGCATGACTTTCATATGGATGAAGAAAATCATAATCACAATGATGATTGGCATCATGGTATGGGAAGGATGCATTAATAATCTAGAGCTAAAACCTTATTTAATATAAGTGGAACGGAGGAAACTTATGATAAAACTTCCCGTTAAAAATATGTCTTGTGGACACTGTCAACTTAAAATTAGAGCCGAGATTGAAGCAAATGGTTTTTCTGTGATAGATATAGACATGTCTCAAAACACGGTTCTTGTGGATGCAGATATTAATCAAACAAGTAAATTAAAGAGAATTCTTGATAGTATTAATTATGTAGTAGATGAACAACAACCTATTTTAGATATAAAAGAATTTACGATTTGGCATAATAAACTTGATGATGAAGAGAACTATAACTCATTTTATGAGTTTCTCGAGAAAGAAAAAATACCTATAAAGGGATTTAATGATGAAAACTTTGGACTTAAAATTGTTTGTACAAATAAACAATTTGATCTGTGTCGAAATTTTATAAATCAATTAAATTAAACTACCAAGTTTCTTTACTTAATCATTCCTTAACAAAACTTATCACTAAGTTATCGTTATTTAAATAAAAAATTAGTAATCATATTCTATACTTATAGTGTGTTGTAATAAACACACCGTGTTATTTGTCAACATAATAATAATAATTTTTGAAATCGCCCTCTATTTTTAGACCGTCAATCTAAAAATAAAAACTGACGCTCATCTTTTTAAGATGAGCGTTTAGTTTATGGTTGGTTATTTATTTGAATGATTTTCTTAAACGCTTTTACATCTTCTATGAGACAAAAATGGGATGTTTTAGAAATGCCGAACACGTCTAAATTAGAATTTTCCACAAAAGAGAGTTCTTCAAGAAATTGTTTTCTTAACATATCTCGCATGCCATATATAAACATAATTGAACGTTTAATCAGCGATGCTTCTTTAACAACATCTAAATCTCTTAAAGAAAGTAAAAGGTTTGTATTAACACGCTTATTTTGTTTTGACATCACGTCTGATATATCATCTTCTAACGACACATTATTATATACTATATTTCTAAATGGGGGTGGTGGAGTCTTTAAGAAAGTTTCACAAATAATTATTTTTTTAACACTTATTGAATATTTTTTATCAATCATATCAAGTAATAATAACCCCCCTAATGAATGTCCAACAACAATATCTAGGTGTATATTTTTAAAATACTTATGATAAAGTTGATCCGTCAACTCTTGGTAGTGTGTCATCTCTTTGAGATTAATATCTTTGTAAGTCTCAATGACAAAATCATCCTTATAGTCACTATATAATTCGTTCGTTGTTAAAATACCACCTAGTAATAGATTCATTATAGTTCGCCCTTTCTTCTATTTTTAAAATTTTATATATAAATGTTGAATAATTAATTATAATACTATTTTTAGTTTATCAGATTTCTACTTAAATGAAAGTGATTATAACAATTAGCCTTTCATTTGTTTTTATAAATAAAGACAATTATGTTATAATTAATTTAATTAATTATTAACCTGTTTTTCAAGGAGGGAAAGCATGATGGGAAAAACAATTATTAAAGTGAAAATATTTTTATTAATAACTATTTTGTTTTTTGTTAGTATTACAACCGAAACTGAACCTGTTAACTCAGCACATCATGTGAAAGTTTTTTTAAGTGCTGCAGAATATGATTATGCCCCTTTTTCTGTGATTGAAGATGGAAAGCCAACTGGTTTTTCTATTGACCTGCTTCAAGCTGTTGGAGAAGAAATGGGATTTGATGTAACATTTGAAGTTGATTATTGGCCAGTTATCAAAGAAAAATTAAAAAATGATGAATTAGATATATTGCCCTTAGTAGGGTATACTGAAGAACGTGACACTTACTTTGACTTTACAATTCCTTATATTGTTATGCGAGGTAATATCTTTGTACGAGATGGATACACAAATATAGAGTCTGAAGCAGACTTGTTTGATAAGAAAGTATTGGTGTTAGATGGAGATAATTCTCAAGAATGGGCCCAATCGATTGGGCTAGATGATGAATTGACTGCTACTAAAACTTATACTGAAGCATTTGAATTGCTCTCACAAGGTAATTACGATGCTGTGTTATCGAATGGTATTGTTGGTGAAAAAATAATTGATGAAAACGATTTTACTAATATTATACCTGTTTATTTATATGATGACGACGGCGTTACAAAATATAAACTACAACTAGATGGCTATGAACAAAAATTCTCTTTTGCTGTTACCGAAGGTGATGCAGAACTATTATCAATTTTGAATGAAGGCTTGGCTATTGTTTCACAAAATGGAACATATGATGATTTATATCAAAAGTGGTTTCCCTTCTTAAGTAATCAAGAGTCTCTTTCTTTTAAAGATATTTTGTTTGACTCACTTCCCATTATACTACCGTTACTCCTTATATTAACTGTTGTATATATTTATTCAATCCGTCTTAATATAAAACAAAAATCAAATGAATTAGAGCGTTTGTATGGTCACAATAAAACAATAATTAAAGCTTTTAAAAAAGATTATGATACGAGTGAAGATGTTTATCAATATATTTTAGAAAAAATATTTCTAGTTGCGGATACAAATGAAGGTATTTTATTTTCATTCAGTGAGGATTACTCTATCGAAATCAGGGCACATTCATTTGCTGATATATCAACTCAAATACTAAAAGAAAACTTAAGCCTTTTTATAAAATCAAATACCGATATCTCAAACAAAATCAATAATCAAGAAGAACTTAGAAAAAACAATGTTGACCTAACTCCAATTATATCTACTAAACAAAACAATCATTCGACTAATCTAATGATGTCTTGTGTTAAAGGAATTAAACAAACACATATCACATTTTTATTTAGTTCATCTAAATTTAGCAGTGAAGATAATAATCAAGTTACAATATTACTTGCTGGTTTATGGAGTTTAATTGAAAGACGCGACCAAATGCAACAGATTGAGTATATGAGTTATCACGACAGTTTGACAACTTTATACAATCGTCGTTTCTTTGAAGAAGAATTAAAACGCCTTGATAATAAAAGGAATTATCCTATTACAATTATTATGGCAGATGTTAATGGATTAAAATTAATTAACGATTCCTTAGGGCATAGTAAAGGAGATAAACTGCTCTGCAAGGTGAGTGATGTCTTAATACAAGAATCACGTGCGAATGATATTGTAGCGAGATGGGGTGGCGATGAGTTTGTTATGATATTGATAAATACCGACCAAAAAGAGTCGGAAACTTACTTAAATCGCGTGCATAAAAGTCTAGAACGTAATAGTTTTGATTCAATTAAATTATCTGTTTCATTTGGAATGGATACAAAAGATACAGATCAAAAAGACATCCATTCTGTGTTTTTAAACGCTGAAAAACAGATGTATAAGAAAAAAATAGAAACTAAAGAAATTACACGCATCAATGTTATCGAAGCAATTTTATCAACATTATTTGATAAATCAGATGAAATTAAAACTCATAGTAAACGTGTATCTGCTCTATCTGTAAAATTAGCAAAAGCACTGAATTTATCTATTGCACAAATAAATAATATCAAACAAACAGGACTAATCCATGATATTGGTAAAATTGTCATTGATAATAAACTTTTAGAAAAACCTGCTTCTCTAACTGATAGAGAGAGAAACTTAATTAACCAACATCCAATAATTGGTAGTAATATTTTGAGTAATGCAAAAGAATATTCTAAACATGCTCTAACAGTTCTAAACCATCATGAACGACCTGATGGTAAAGGCTATCCTAATAAAATCAAAAATGATAATATTCCTATTGAATCCAAAATAATTGCAGTTGTAGATGCATATGAAGCAATGACATCACCAAGACCGTATAGAAAAAGAAAACTTTCTAAAGCAGAAGCAATTGCTGAAATTAAGAAAAAAATGGGAACTCAGTTTGATAAAAAAGTAGCAAGCACCTTTATTGAAAAAGTGTTAATATAATTCTTAATAAAAAAGATGAGTCTTTTATTTGAATCCTTTCAATATTGTTCGAAAAGTATTGTAAAAATGATTGTATTTCTTCTAATATAAAAATCATTGGACCATTCATCCTAAGTAACTTTAATACTATATAATCTTATTAATTTATAGAAATTAACAAAACACTTTAAAGCAGAATAATCAATAAATAATATTTCTTTTTATCAGTAATCATAATTATCTCAAAAGCTAAGAAAATATATTATGTATGAATCTTGTGAGTTATTGGATTTTCAATTTGACCTCTAAATATTATATTTTAAACAAATGCTATAATAAATAAAAAATATGAACATGTCAATTTATGCCAAATTTTCATTGACATGTTTTGACATGTTTAGTATACTTATGGTGAGGTGATCATATCAAACAAGCAACTTATACACTAAAAGATATAATAAAAATAACAAATTTATCTGAACGGACTATTAGACGATACTTATCAGATGGCAAACTTGAAGGGTATAAAATGGGTGGTGAATGGCGATTTACTAAGGAACAAATAGACGATCTCTTTTCAAAAAAGGACTTTTCTAAGAAATTAGTGAGAGAAACATCGCAGCAAGTAAAACTATTTCTCAGAGGAAAAACAGAAACAACAAAAAATCATCGTGTTTGTTCAATATTTGATTTCTTTGATGTAACAAAGAAACAATTTTTTTTAATTAGAGAAATCATAATGTCAATTTCTTCAAAACACACAGAACTAAATATGAAGATGATTGAAGATGA
>JAIPGF010000032.1 GCA_021736205.1 Candidatus Izemoplasma sp. | reverse complement strand
TTATTCTCCTTTGTTTTTAGGGGGAGGGCAGGAAAAAAGTATTTTATCAATAACTTTTCACCGGAATGTTTGACAAATCTACACTGTGCATTTACGTGAATCTGGATGAGATGTCATATATCTATTGTAAATGCACAATGTCATATACCTCAATGAAGTATTTAAACTTGACATATACCCCAATGGGTTATATAATATAAATGAAGGTGATAATATGAAAATGACTCTAAAAACAATTAGAGATAATATCGGGTTAACGCAAGAACAAGTGTCTGAGTTAACTGGGGTACCTGTCAAAACATTACGTAATTGGGAGCAAGGAATAAGGAATCCTAGCGAATGGACATTGGACTTTGTTGCTGATAAAATATTATCTATGGAAATGAAAAAACATGTTGCTCTTAATGAAAATGGGGACGATGAAATCAGCGTCTTGTCTTTTAGCACAATCAAAAGAAAAGTGTCGCACATAGCAAAAGAACTAGATATTGAAAAGATATACTTGTTTGGATCTTATGTTTCAGGCGATGCAACTCCTCTTAGTGATGTTGATATATATATGGAGTCAAACCTTTTTGGTCTGGACTATTTTGAGTTTGCGGAGTTGGTACGAGAAAAACTTCATAAAAAAATCGACTTGTTAAGTAATAAAACAGTTATCCAAGATTCATTAATGCAGCATAAAATTATGAAAACAGGTGTTGTTATATATGAAAGATAAGAAATATATAAATAAAATCATTGGGTATATTGACAAAATTAATCGATATATGGAAGATGTTAAAAATCTGGAGTTATTCATTCAAAATGAGGAGAAAATTGATGCTGTTATACTAAATTTAGAGCAAATTGGAGAGACTGCAAAAAAGATTTCTAAGACAACAAAAGATAAGTATGAAGAAGTTAAATGGCGTAAAATTATTTCATTGCGAAATATGATTTCTCATGAATATTCAGATTTGGACAAGAGCATAATATATATAACAGCTACTACGAAAATTAATGAATTGAAAAATCAATTCATAGGTGTTGATTTTAGAAAAATAGAAGAATCCAAATAGTGACGCTGCTATCTTTCAGAGAATCTCAACTCCACCAATTTAATCCGTGTCCGGAGAATTAGGATAACTTATACAAGTTATCTATAGATTTCCGTTTTTTATTTTATAATAGGATAAGGTGGTATATACTAAAAGTGCTTGCTCAGAATAAATAGATACCAAGTAAAAGAGGACATTGAAATGGTAACAAAAAAAGTTTTACTTTATTCTATTTTTAAGCAAATTGTATGTAGATGCACTTAATGAATATCTTTTGAACGATTATAAACTGATAGACGCTTTATTTTAAAACAAGTTTGTGATAAAATATAAAAAGATAAAAAAGAAAGAAGATGGTGAATAATGAAACAAAGACTTGTTGCTACAATGCCGCTAATATCACTTTTTATGTTGTTGGTTAGTGGATTTGTGTTTGATAATTGGAAATTAGGTATTACCTTTTTATTATTGATACCTTTATCATTAATATTATTGAGCGATCACCTAGCAAAAAGAGTACATCAGATGATGCCATTAATTACTGTAATTTTATTTTCATGGCTTGCTTTTGGATTTGACTTAGCACATCCAGGTTGGGTTGTCTTCTTCTTGATACCCCTATCAGACATGATTTATCGTGGAAGAATCGATGCACGTAAGATAGTGAGTGTTGCGATTACGTTTATTTATATTTTTATTGGTATTCTTTATCCTAGAGCATTTTTTCCAGAAAGTTTACACTTAGTTGGAGATAGTTTTTGGCATCCAGGTTGGTTAATCTTTTTACTTATACCTATCATTAATAATCTATTTTTTCCCAACAACAACAATATTATTTTCATGAACAAAACACAATGGAAAGATACAATTAGAAGCTATATATATGATAAAGATGATGACGTTTATAAAGAAGAAACAAAAAACCTCTAATTTAAGTTAGAGGTTTTTTAATGGAATATTAGTAAATACTTACCCTGTTTTCTTAGTCCCGATACGTATTCGAGGATCAAATAACATTTGCGTTACATCATTGAGAAAGCCTATAAAAATAGCGAAACTAGAATATACAAGTCCAATGGCGACAACTACAATTACCTGGAATCGAACCACATTCGCATCACCCATTGAAGATAATACAACATCATAAAGTAAATTTGCGATACCAGGTATTTGATATACTATTTCAACAAAGAAAGATAGTCCAAGTACTTTGACAAAAGTGTCCGTTAAAATGGGAAGAATAACAATCATACCATGTCTTAATATATGCCGTTTAAGCCGTTGTAGTTTGTTTAGACCTTTAGCTTTAGCTAATAATAAGTAGTCTGCGTTAAGATTTTCAATAACCTCGCCGCGTATAAAAATAGTTAACTTAGCAATTGGCATTAATGAAAGTGATATGACTGGGATAATGAATCCTTTCAATTGAGTGAAAAACCCTTCTCCGACAGATGTATAAATGGGATCTAACAAGTGATATTTGTATCCCAAAAGATAAATTAAGACAATAATACTAATATAAATAGGTATAGAGCCAAATACTAACGTGAAAAAAGAAACGATTTTATCATATAATTTACCTTTGTAAAGGGCCGTTGTAATTCCAAAAAAGAACCCCCAAAAAGTATAATATATATAAGCATAAAAATTTATTAAGATTGTAATATGTATTTTAGAGTGAACAACTTCCCATAAAGTTCCAGGATAGTTTTCGATACCTCCCCAGTTTCTTGTCACAAATACCATATATAAAAAGTTTTTATACGATCTATAAGTAAGTCTTGCAGCATCTATACTAGTAAAGCCTCTAGACCATTTCATAATCATTGAATACCTTCCAAAAATAAATATCACAGATAAAATGATAAATAAGGTTATTAGTGTAAAAATAAATCTCGTTAAAACAAATCTAGGCATTTTTTCACATCCTCGAAATTTATATGTATAAGATCTATGAATCTCACACCGTTTTAATTTTTATACTCGTTATTAGAGAGCATTAAATTCTATTATACTATAAAAATTACAAATAAAAAAGAAATAATTATTCAGTTTATATTTACTTCTTTTTTAGTGTTATAAAACACAATTTAAAAAATACGGAGAAATATTTGACATACTATTTTGTCAATGTTACTATATAGATGGTTTTCTATATAGATAAAATTCAATATTAAGATACCGGGTAAAAAATGACATATGATAAGCAGGGTTGCAAGCTTAATGAGCGATTTGACTGCAGGGAGAAAAAGCACATTCCTTCAACTATATCTATTTTCATTATAGCACTAGGACCTTTTTAAACATAAAAGATAAAAGAAATTAAAAATAAAAAACAGTATAAGATTATTATATCTTATACACATATTATACGAGGAGAATAGACTATGGATAATGAAATTGTAGACTTTCTTAAGGTAATGGCAGACCCTAATAGGTTAGAAATAATAGAACTTTTATTAAAGGGTGAAACATGTGGTTGTACCTTAATTGATAAATTACCAATATCCCAACCGACATTATCATATCACTTAAAAACAATTACGAAATCAGGACTGGCTAAGCCAAAGCGCGATGGTAATTGGATTAAATATACTGTTAATCGGGATAAGATTGACGAACTTATAAAATATTTAGAACAACTTAGAGATATGGAGGCAGAGCAGTGCAGCTTATAAAAGATTTTTTTACATTACTTAATGATATTTTACTCAAAATGACATGGTTACAAGAATTAATAGATTTATTTTTATTAAACCTATTTGGTTTAGATGAAAATAGTTATTTATTTAATACATTATCGTTCTTTATTTATGATGTAATTAAGATTTTTATTTTACTAGCTGTCTTAATATACTTGTCCTCTTACATACAATCTCATTTCACACCAGAAAGAACTAAAAGAATACTGACGAAGTTTAAAGGAACATCAGGAAATATAATTGGAGCGTTACTAGGAACGGTTACCCCATTTTGTTCTTGCTCATCCATCCCGATTTTTATTGGATTTACCAAAGCAGGTCTGCCTATAGGCGTGACATTTTCCTTTCTGATTTCATCACCTTTGGTTGACTTAGCATCAGTTATTTTACTAGCCAGCATTTTTAACTGGACGATTGCTTTAGCGTATGTAGTTGTTGGACTCGTGATTGCTGTAATAGGTGGAACGTTAATTGATAAGTTACATATGGAGAAGTATGTTGAAGAGTTTGTAATGGAAGGTAGAAATAAACAAGCAAGTTCCGATGCTATTGAAATACAACAAACAAAAAGAGATAGACATATTTATGCGTGGGAACAAGTGAAGGAAATATTTAATAAAGTATGGCTATATATCTTAATTGGTGTTGGTATTGGAGCAGTTATTCACGGATATATTCCAGCATCATTAATTCAAGCAATTCTTGGTGAAGATAATCCCTTCTCAGTCTTTATAGCAACAATTGTTGGTATACCAATGTATGCGGATATCTTTGGAACACTACCAATAGCTGAAGCACTTGTATCAAAAGGTGTTGGTATCGGAACAGTACTTGCATTTATGATGGCTGTTACAGCGTTGAGTTTGCCATCTATTATACTGTTGAAGAAAGTTGTAAAAACAAAATTATTAGTTACCTTTGTAACAATTGTAACAATTGGGATATTAATTACAGGATATATTTTCAATATATTTGGTAGTTTCTTCATATAAAAAAAAGGAGTTGAATTAAATGACTATTAAAATTTTAGGATCAGATTGTCCAAACTGTATAAGATTAGAAAAAAATGTCGTTGAGGCATTAAAAGAAATGGACAAAAAAGCCAATATTGAAAAAGTAACAGAGATTAAAGACATCATGTCTTATCATGTGATGAGTACACCTGCATTAGTGGTAGATGGAAAAGTTTTATTTTCAGGTAAAGTACCAAATACAAAAAGACTACAAGAAATACTTAAATAAACGAGAAACTCTAATGTTGTTAGAAGAGTTGGCGTTTAGTTAATTAAAACTAATACTAAAATTTAAAGGAGAAATTGCGATGAAGAAAAAAGTAGCATTCGTCTGCACACACAATAGTTGTAGAAGTATTATGTCAGAAGCTTGGGCAAAAAAGTTAGGAAGTGACGTAATAGAAGCATATTCAGCAGGTACGGTAAAATATGATAGTCCTAAACCTTTGGCAATCGAAGTTATGGAAGATGAAGGTATTGATATGAGTAGGGCCAGCAGTAAACTCTTAGATAAATTACCTGATAATTTAGATATTTTAATCACAATGGGATGTGGTGTTGAATGCCCATTTGTTCCTTGTAATCATAGAGAAGATTGGGGTATTGATGATCCAAGTGGGGGTCCTAAATCAGGGTTCGAAGAAACAAGAGATATTATCAAAAAGAAAGTTATTAAATTAATCAACCGTATAGAAAAAGGTGAATTATAGTGCTAGAAAAAGAAAATCAAATTAGCTTTTTCGAGAGATATTTAACATTATTTGTTCTTTTATGTATGGCCTTGGGCGTTTTAATTGGAAGATTTTTTCCGATAATCCCTGAATTTTTAAATCAATTTGAAATATATAGTGTGAACATCCCCATTGGTATATTAATTTGGATTATGATTTATCCAATGATGTTGAAAATTGATTTTACTTCAATTAAAAATGTTGGTAAAAATCCCAAAGGATTATATTTAACCTGGATAGTGAATTGGTTAATTAAACCATTTACCATGTTTGCCATCGCTAGTTTATTCTTTTTAGTTATTTTCAAAAACATCATTCCCTTAGAATTAGCTAATAATTATCTAGCAGGAGCTATTATTCTAGGTGCTGCGCCATGTACAGCAATGGTATTTGTGTGGAGTAGTTTAACAAGGGGGAATCCAGCTTATACGTTGGTCCAAGTCGCAACCAATGATTTAATAATATTAATTTTATTTGTGCCAATTGTAGGATTATTACTGGGTGTTGGAGGAATATTTGTGCCCTGGAATACTCTCTTCTTATCTGTTGTATTGTTTGTTGTAATTCCTTTAATAGCTGCGTCTGTAACGCGCTATTATATGATTAGTAAAAAAGGATTAAAACATTATAATACCAAATTTATCCCTAAATTTAGTAAAATTACCATTTCAGGATTATTATTAACCTTAATATCAATCTTTTCTCTACAAAGCGATTTAATTATTAGTAATCCATTACATATTGTTTTAATCAGTATTCCGTTGATTATTCAAACACTATTTATTTTCTTTATTGGATACGGCGGAGCTAAATTATTTAAATTACCACATGATGTAGCAGCACCTGCAGGAATGATAGGAGCAAGTAATTTCTTTGAACTTGCAGTCGCAGTAGCTATTGCATTGTTCCCATTAAGTCCTGGCGTTGCTTTAGCCACCATTGTAGGTGTATTAGTAGAAGTACCAGTCATGTTATTTTTAGTTAAAATTGCCAATAAAACAACTCACTGGTTTCCTACTAAGAATTCTCCAAGCGAAGCGTCATAAAAGAACGTCAGATAGACCCTTAATAAAACCACAAAACTAAACACAACCAATAATAAAAATAATGCTTTATAAGTTTATAAATGATAAAAGGGATTATTTCCGCAGAAATAATCCCTTTTTTTAAAATAAACAATATTCAAAAAATTATTATAGTTTTAGATGAAGCAGTTTAGCATACTTAATCAGTATAAGCTTCTTTTTTAGCTTCATGAATAAATAGCGATAAAATTAACCCAATTACCGTGAAAATAATCATGGCGGTTATTGCGATTGTATAATTACCAGTTAAGTCATAATTAATACCAAACGGAAGTGGACCTAACGCACTTCCAATAACCATCAATACTGTAGCTGCACCACGAATACTTCCTAAATATTTTCTACCGAAGTAATTTGCCCAAACAACATTAGTGCTCAACACTTACCCAACGACACTTGCACCATAAAATAAAATAAAGAAAACAGCAGTGTATAAATTAGAGACGCCAAAGATTAAAAACAACATGCTTATAAATATCATAGTAAGTGTAATATTTAAAATATATTTTATTTTATAGCGATCAACAATCGGTCTTGCTACTAAGGGAGAGAAAAAGGATGGTAATGTAACAAGTCCTATCACAATAGAAGCGGCTGTATTACTAACACTTTTCAATTCCATTAATGTAAAGAAATGAAATGTTAATCCTGTTGTAAACATAAAAGGAATCATACTAATCATCCCAATAATCCAAAACTCTTTTGTTTTTATTGCTTGTTTTAGATGAAAACTAGTCTTATCCATAATTTCAAGCGCTTATTTAATACCTTCTTTTGATTTTTTATGACCATTATCCATTGTTAGACCAATATCTTCTGGTCTGTTTACTGCAAATAAAATAACAAGTAATAAAAATCTAACTAATAAAATAACACCCCAAATACGCCACGCATGTCCCAACCTAAGCGTGTAATTAACCATAAGTTAAAAGCAGGGATACTTAACATAGCGATAAACCCACCTATGGTACTTAAACTCATCGCAAATGCGCGGTCTTTCTCAAACCATTGCGGTACAAGAGAACTAGGAATTAATGGCATAGAGCTTTGTTTAAAATATCTAAGAAAGAAAAATCCAGCAAACACCATATAAATATTAGCTACAAAACTATTATAAAATGTGGTTAACGCTAGCATAACAGCAACGATAATCAACATTTTTCTAGCGCCAAACTTATCAATCATTTTCCCCATAAAGATAAGGGAAATACCACTAATTACAGTGGCAATACTATAAGCAGATGATATTAGTGTACTAGAAAAGTCGAACGTATCCTGATAAACATTAATAAAAACACTAATCGAGTATGTTTGTCCTGGTGCACTCATAAAAAATGTTAACCCATTTAACATCACAATTATCCATTCGTAATAGATTATTTTATTAAATTTTAAAATCATGGATTTCATTTAAATCACTCTAAGCATAAAAAGTTTATCAACCAAACCAATCTCATCCCACAATAAAACGTATAAAATTTAATATATCTTTTCTAAGTTAAGCAAAGAGAAAATACTTTAAAAATGCGGATTATAATAGTTATAAAAAAAATAAATTTTTCATACGCGGTAATTTGTGATAAAATGTTAGTGTAGAGTAAAAAGGAGGAAATTAGATAATGGAAAAAAGAATGGTTAAAATAATTGTTTCTAATATTAAGGGTAAAGCATTAGCTGAACGAGAGAACAAAATATATATTATTCCTGCTGAGGGGTATTATAGAAATCAGGAAATTATGATCAATCTCGATCTTGCTATTCAAGTTCCTAGTTTACTACACGGAATTGCTACCTTATATAATGACGATTTCGAAGAAGCAGTAAAATTCATTAAAGAAAACTGGTAATTATTATCATATTCAATTTTTTCATAAATTAATTATAATAAAAAGAATCCCTTAGTTAAAAATTAAAGGATTCTTTTTTTATGTTTTTGTAATGACTAATATTGTTCAGTTATTGATTTTCCTTGCATAAATAGTGTTAAATAATCTGGGCCACCAGCTTTCGAATCAGTCCCACTCATATTAAAGCCACCAAATGGTTGATACCCAACAATTGCACCAGTACATTTACGGTTAAAATACAAATTCCCAACGAAGAAGTCATTACGAGCTTTTTCTAGATGGTCTCTATTTTGGGAAAAGACTGCTCCAGTAAGTCCATAATCTGTATTGTTAGCAACAGTAATTGCTTCATCGAAATCTTTAACTTTTGTAAAACTAACAACCGGACCAAAAATTTCTTCTTGCATAACGCGGGCATCTGGATCACAATCAGCGATGATTGTTGGTTCGATAAAGTAACCATACTTGTCACTTCCCGTACCACCAATAGTAATGTTTCCTTCTTTTTTACCAATCTCTAAATACATAGAGATTTTATCAAATGCTTTTTGATTTGTTACGGGACCCACAAATGCTGATTGGTTTTCTGGATTACCAACTTCTAATTGTTTGGTTTTTTTAGTGGCTAAGTCTAAGAGTTCATCATAAATATCTTTATGAGCAATAACGCGACTACAAGCAGAACATTTTTGACCGGCAAACCCAAAGGCACTTTTGACAATCTCAGTGCTTGCAAGTTCTAAATCAGCATCTTTATCAACAACAATTGCATCTTTACCACCCATTTCAGCAACAACGCGTTTTAACCATTTTTGTCCTTTACGAACTTTTGCTGCTTCTTCGTTGATGGTAATTCCAACGGCTTTAGATCCAGTAAAAGAGACAAAACGTGTTTTGGGATGTGAAACCATATATTGTCCAATTGCTGGTCCATCTCCTGGGATAAAATTAACAACCCCAGCTGGCATCCCAGCTTCTTCTAAAATTTCCATCAGTTTATAAGCGATAACCTGAGTTGTTTCTGCTGGTTTTAATAGAACTGTGTTTCCACTAACAATCGCAGAACTTGTCATCCCAGTTAAAATAGCTAACGGAAAGTTCCAAGGTGTAATAACAGCGCCTACTCCAAGGGGTATATATTGAAATTCATTTCGTTCAAAACGATCTCTTGAAAGAACTTGTTCATCAGCATTTGTCAACTTTAACATTTGGCGTCCATAATACTCTAAAAAATCAATCGCTTCAGCGGTATCCGCATCAGCCTCAGGCCATGGTTTACCAGCCTCAATAGTCATTAATGCACTTAATTCAAAGCGTCTTTTTCGCATAATTTTTGCGCTTTTAAACAACACATCTGCACGAACACGTGGATCTGTTTTTTTCCACGATTCAAAAGCGTTAAGTGCACTCCCCATTGCTAATTCAGCTTCTTTTTCGGATGCTTGAGAAATAATTCCTACGACTTCTTTATGATTCGCAGGATTGAGTGAGTTGTTTAACGAATCAGTGAATATTTTTTCACCATTAATAATCAAAGGATATTTTTTTCCTATATCCTTGCTAACTTGATCTAACGCTTCTTGGTACTTTTCACAATTTTCTTTTTTTGTAAAATCAGTAAATTCTGTGTATCTGTATTCATAAATTGCCATTTTTCTCCTCCTTTAAACGACATTTCCTTCTATAGTTATATTACCTTTTTCAAATCGATCAATGGTTAAACCACTGATGTCGATTGAAAAAGGTTTTTTAAGTATCATTTCTGCAATGATCATACCGGTAACAGGTGCAAACATGAACCCGTGTCCGGAAAAACCTATAGCTAAATAAAATCCTTTAACTTCTTTAACAGGCCCATAAATTGGTTGATGATCTGGTGAGATATTATATAGACCACCCCATTGTCTTACTAATCTAAGTTCACCAATTTTGGGTAATATCTTTGTAATGGTCTTACTCATTCGATCTAAAAATAGATGTGTTGATTCTACATTTAATCCGGGCTTTTTGTCAGGTTCACCACGGCCCATAATAAAACTCCCGTGGGGTGTTTGTTGACAGTAGAAATTTTGGGAAAAACTAATAACCATTGGTCCTTGCATTTGTTCTACAGCTTCTGTCACAAGTATCTCATGGTTTTCACTATAGACAGGTAAGTCTAGTCCGACCATTTGTCCAATGTTATAACTATGTCCTCCAGCTGCATTAACAACCGTTTCTGTTTTAATAGATCCATTAGTAGTTATAACTTCAGTAATTTTTTTATTTTTTGTCTTAATATCTAAGACCTCTGTTTGTGTATAAAAAGTAATCCCCATTCTTTTTGCTGCTTTATAGAAGGCATCCGTTGTGGTAAAAGGATTTAAATGACCATCTGTTGGACAAAAAGCCGCTCCATAAAAGGCATCAGGATTCAGGTGAGGCACAATTTTTAACGCCTCTTTTTTTGTTATTTTTCGCGCAGGGATGCCAATTTTATTTTGTAAGATAACGTTTTGTTCAAATTCCTTGTCCTCTTCTTTAGTGGATGAAACAAGTAGATATCCTTTTTGTTTGAACTGTAAATCACCATCATAGTCTAACTCTTCTTTTGCAGTTTCAAAAAATTCAATAGATTTTTTGGCCATTAAACAATTCATTTTAGTACCCCATTGTTGGCGAATACCAGCACCACAACGTCCCGTTGCACCACTAGCTAAATGATCTTTCTCAAGAACAATAACATCAGTTTCTCCCATTTTGGCTAAATTATAAGCAATTGCAACCCCGCTTATACCGCCACCAATAATAACTACTTTAGCGTTGTTCTTCATTGTTTTTCCCCTTAGCTATCATTTTAAGTTTTAGCGCTGACATGGTTGGTCTAACGGTCGGTGGTGTTAATGTTTCAAATGGCACATCAAGAAACTTGGCCAGTTCTTTTAAGACAAGTAGTGAACAGGTTCTTCCTTGACAAGGTCCCATTCCAATACGAGCTATTTGTTTTAGTTCGACAAACGATGTGTACCCTTGTTCCATTAACTTCTTTAAGTCATATAAAGATATGTCACTACACCGACAAACAATTATATCTTTCTCATTCATTGTCTTCACCTACTTTGATTGTTGCAAAATCATATAAAAATTCATTAGGAACTTTAACTCTAACTAATGCGGTTTTATCTTGTCTTTTATTGTTTAAAACACGTAATACCGTAAACATCCCTAATTCCTCTCCTTTGCGATTCAATCCTAATACACGGTCCCCCTTATTAGGTAACGGATAAAATTCATAAGGAATATCAAATGTTTTATAGTCAGGATTGTCAGCTTGCCCAACAACCATGATTGCTAGTCCTGGACAATTATACACACAAATACCACACCCGACACACTTCGCTAAATCTAGTTTCGGTCGATTAATAATATCGCCTTTAATGGTAATGGCATCATGTGGACAACTTGTTGTACAAGGGTTACAAGGTATTTTTTGATAACATTCAATAAATGCTTTTGGACCTTTTTTTAAATGCTTTAATGGAGGAAATTCTTTTTTTACAATCTCTTTTTCTTGGTAACCAGTTTTTTTAAGCATGATGATCACCTCGCATTATTTGCTTGATACCCTTCATAATATGTTCGCCTGTTTCACCTGCACGAAGGTCTTTGAGTTGGGTTTTTAAGTCAGTCATAAGCACTGAAAAATTAGGAACGTTTTTAAATCTATTTGCAAGTGTTAATCCAACTATAAACCCTTCTACCATTGCACTAGAAGCTTCCTCGATACCTGAAACATCACCACAAACAAATAGGTTATTTACTGTTGTTTCATGGTTCTGATTAATATAGGGAACATACCCACCAAGCGAACGAACATATGTCATTTCTGCTCCGGCTTGACGCAACATCTCACTACTAGGTTTTAATCCAACACTTAAGCAACATGTATCAGTTTCAATACGTTTTTCAGTGCCAGCAATACCACTAAAATTTTCATCTAATTTCCAAATAATTAATTCCTCTAAAGCGGTCGCTCCATGGGCTTCTTTAACAGAGTGATTGGTTAATATTGGAACGCCCAAGCGTCTTAATTTTTGTGCGTGCACTAAATACCCACCAATAGAATCAGAAGCCTCAACAACAGCTTTGACATCAACACCCGCTTGTAATAATTGATAACTAACAATTAACCCAATATTACCAGCACCAACCATCACCACACTCTTACCAGGTTTAACACCATGAACATTCATTAACGTTTGCACAGCACCCGCCCCATAAATACCAGGTAAATCATTATTAGGAAAAGCCAACACTTTCTCAGAAGCACCGGTTGCTACGACAATGGCGTTTGCTTTAACTTTAATGTAATCATGATGGTTGAGTAGTGTAATCACCTTATCATCATATATTGCTAAGGCAGATGTATCTAACATAATGTCAACATGATCTTGTTTTAACAATTCTTTTTTTAAAATAGTGGCAATATCGATACCACGGGTTTTAGCATATTGTTTTTCGCTACCGAAAAACATATGTGTTTGTTTGATTAATTGTCCACCTAAAAAATCATCTCGCTCTACAAGCAAGACAGTTAATCCGTGTTTCGTTGCATTAATGGCACACGCCATTCCAGCAGGACCAGCTCCGACAACAACAACATCGTAATGCTTCATTTAAGCTCCCCCTTATTCGATTGTGTTTTAACAACCATACCGTCTTCAAGTAACGTAATACATGTTCTGACATTCGGTTCATCATTCACAATCATATTACAACTTGTACAGTTACCAATGGCACAGTAAAATCCTCTAGGACGATGTTTGACGCTTGAATGCCCTAACACTTTAATATTATTCGCATGTAACGCTGCGGCAATTGTTTCGCCTTCATAACCAACTAATTTTCGACCATCAAAAATAAATGATAGTTCTTTATCACGATTAAATTTCAATATAGGGTGGCTAGATATTCGCATTTTAGATCTCCTTACTTTTTCACTAATAATATTATAACACATTTGTAAACGGTTTCTAAAATAAATTTTGAATGTGTAAGTTTTCTAATTATTTAGAATTGTATTTATGATATGTTAATCACTCTATTTTAGCTTAATATAACAAACTATGATGCTGTATTTATTTTGCATTTATGGTATAATTAAACTGGTATTTTAAGTAGTGATATCAAATAATAAATTAAAAAATAATGAAGTTTAATGTCGGTATGTTGTTTAAAAACACATAAATATAAGTCAAAAGTATAACGGCTTTCGGCTATCATAATAAAAATACATACAGGAGGTTATGATGATTAAAAAAGAATTGACAAATGATATTTATATGTTTTCAATGAACCTTGAGGATCTGTTATTTGAAAGCATGTGGGAATTACCCCATGGTGTTACAATGAATTCATACATTGTAAAGGGAGAAAAAACAGCTATTATTGATGGTGTTATTGGGTGGAATGGTGTACCTGAAACATTGTATGAAATATTAGGAGAAATTGACATATCGCCTGATGATATTGATTATGTAGTTATTAACCATATGGAACCTGATCACTCAGGTTGGATTGAAGATTTTAAGCAAATAAAAGATGACTTTACAATTATTACAACAGAAAAAGGGAAACCATTAGTTGAAGCTTTTTATGGGGATGATTTAACGATAAAAGTTGTTCAAGAAGGGGATTCCTTAGCACTTGGTAATGGAAAAGAACTAACATTTCATCCAATTCCAAATGTCCATTGGCCAGAAACGATGGTAACATACGAAACAACGTCTAAAATACTGTTTACCTGTGATATGTATGGTGCATTCGGCACAATTGATCAACATATCTTTGATGACGAGATGACACCTGAAGAAACACAACTTTACGAAGCAGAAAGTGTGAGATATTTTTCGAATGTTCTAACAACCTTTTCACCGATGGTAAAACGCGCAATAACAAAAACGAAAGAATTAGATATTAAGATGATTGCACCGGGTCATGGTCCATTATATAGAGATAACCCCAACAAGATTATTGAAGACTATACAACCTATACAAAATATGCTAGTGGATTTGGCAAAAAAGAAGTCACAATCCTTTGGGGATCAATGTATGGTTCAACAAAACGAGCTGTAGAATATGCAGAAAAAATCTTAAAAGATGCCGGTGTTAAAGTGAATTTACTAAGATTACCTTATGCAACAGAAAGTGACATTGTAACCAATGTATTTAGATCTGCAGGTGTGATAATTGCTGCTTCAACCTATGAATACCGTATGTTTCCACCCGTTGCACATGCGATTGATGAATTAGGACGTAAAAAGATAACGAATAAGCAGGCATTGTACTTTGGTTCATATGGCTGGAATCCAGGCGCTGAAAGAGACTTAAATAACATTTTAGATAATTACCGAATGAAATGGCAATTTGTTGAACCAGTTAATTTTGCAGGGGAAGCAACCCCAGATAAACTTAAAGAAATTAAACAACAGATTAACTTGTTACTAGAAAATATGCAGGAAAAATTATTATAACTAAAATTTATTGTAATAAGTAAAGGTCAATTCAAGTAGTCTTATAGATAAAATAATTATATTATATTAGGAGGAAAAATGATGGAGATTAAAGTACTCGGTTCAGGATGTCCTAACTGTAAACGTCTTGAAAAAAATGTCAAAGAAGCACTGTCAAATATGAATCAAAATGCCACAATCATTAAAGTGACTGAGATGGAAAACATTGCTGCGTATGGGGTTATGTCTACACCCGCTTTAGTGGTAGATGAAGAAGTTGTCTTTTCTGGTAGAGTGCCAACCCCTAAAACATTAGAAAACTATATAAATAAGAAGGAAAAATAAATAACTTGCTACCGAAGAGATAACTACAGTGTAATAAGGGGGATATTACACCTTAGAATTAAATCAAAACTGATTCAGCATCTGAATCAGTTTTTTTATATTAAAAAACAACTTAAATATAAATAAATGATATTATAAATCAATAAAAATCAATAAAATTAATCAGTGTATTGAAAAAATTAATAAAAACTATTGATATTTAATTAAACCTTAAATATAATATATACAGATGATAAAAATTAAGGGTGAAATCAAAATGTTTAATAAAAACTTTATAAAAGATAAAAATTATTTATTAATATTTTTTGGAAATTTAATTTCCGGTGTAGGAAGTAAAGTGTATGGATTTGGAATATCTTTGTTTTTACTTGATTTGACTGCGAAAGCATTTAGTACAGCAATATACGTGGCAATATGGAGTG
The DNA here is from genome assembly GCA_021736205.1 of Candidatus Izemoplasma sp. Lineage (GTDB taxonomy): Bacteria > Bacillota_I > Bacilli_A > Izemoplasmatales > Izemoplasmataceae > JAIPGF01. The sequence continues at coordinate 98 of JAIPGF010000032.1, read as the reverse complement.
TTATTTTATTCATTGCAGGACCGATTGCTGCAACTTTCACAGATCGTTTTGAAAACAAAGCACGTGTCTTATATGTGACAGACTTTGGACGTTCATTA
>JAIPGF010000001.1 GCA_021736205.1 Candidatus Izemoplasma sp. | reverse complement strand
ATACAAAAGTAACAAATGAAAGTGAAAACTTTTCACAACTTGCTTTACAAGGACCCAAAGCAGAAACCATCTTACAACAACTCACATCCTTTAATCTTTCATCTTTTCCGTTTTTCCACAGTCAAACAGTTACCGTAAATGACAAACTCATGCTCATCTCTCGCACCGGTTATACCGGAGAAGATGGATTTGAGATTTATGGTACACACGATGATATTAAAGAGCTGTTTGAAAAATTACTTGATGTTGGAAAAGATGATATTGCTCCCATTGGTCTTGGCGCAAGAGATACCTTACGTTTTGAAGTAACCTTACCCCTTTATGGCAATGAATTATCAAAAGACATTACGCCCTTAGAAGCTGGGTATGGCTTTGCTGTTAAACTAGAAGCAGAAGACTTCATCGGTAAAAAAGCACTTAAACAACAAAAGCAAGAAAAGACAAAAAGACGTCTATGCGGACTGGAGTTAAAAGACCGTGGTATATTACGCCATGGATACACTGTATATAAAGGCGATAAAAAAGTAGGAACTATTACGACGGGTTATAAATCTCCCTCAATACAAAAAGTTGTTGCACTAGCGTTGATTGATCGTCCTTATGATAAATTAGGGACACAATTAGAAGTTCAAATTAGAACAAAACGGAAACAAGTTGTAGTCCGTAAAAAACGATTCTACAATAAAAATTATAAAAAATAACGGAGGTAAAAAAAATGAGTAAAATTAAAGAAGGATTACTGTACACAAATTCCCATGAATGGGTAAAAGTAGAAGACGACTTTGCATTTATTGGTATCACCGATTACGCCCAAGATTCACTAGGTGAAATCGTATTTGTTGAATTACCAGAAGTTGATATGACTGTTGAACAAGATGAAGAACTCGGTGCAATTGAAAGTGTCAAAGCAGCCAGTGATATCTTGAGTCCCCTCACAGGAACCGTTTTAGAAGTAAACGACGATCTAGAAGATAGTCCTGAATTACTAAACGAAGATCCGTATGAAAACTGGATTTTAAAACTTGAGCTAGAAGATAAAAATGAATTAGATGAGTTGCTTAAACCCGGCGAGTATGAGGATATCTGCGAGTAAGGGATAACAATGTTTAAATACATCCCTCACACAGAAGCAGAAATAAAAGAAATGTTACAAGTTATCGGTGTCAAAGACATCGATGACTTGTTTCTTGAAATACCCAAAAAATTAAAAGACTTTGAATTTAACGTACCACATTCACATAGTGAACTAGAAATCTATCAACGCTTTAATGAATTAGCCAATAAAAACCAACAACTGATTTCTTTCATCGGTGCAGGTGCGTATGATCATTACACACCAAGTGTCATCAGACACATCATTGAACGACAGGAGTTTTTAACAGCGTATACCCCTTATCAACCAGAAATTTCGCAAGGGACATTGCAGTATATTTTTGAATATCAATCAATTATTACCGAACTGACAAACATGTATGTTGCCAATGCATCAATGTATGATGGAGCAACCGCAACAGCGGAAGCTATGTTTATGGCAACTGCTAAAAAGAAACGTCAAAAAATACTTGTTTCAAGCACACTGAATCCTAACATTAAAAAGGTGATTGAAACATATGCTAAATACCGGGATATTCAAGTTGACTATATTAAAGAAGAAAACGGTCAAACATCTATCAAAGATTTCACAACAAAAAACTCTAAAGACCACGCTGGCGTGATTGTGCAATCTCCTAACTTTTATGGCATTATAGAAGATTTAACCCCATACCGCTCAGTACTTGATGAAACAAAAGGGCTCTTAATTGTCAATAGTGATATATCAACCAATAGTTTATTAAAACCCGCTGGTGATTTTGGTGCAGACATTGCCGTAGGCGATGCCCAAGCACTCGGCGTGCCTCTTTCATATGGGGGACCATACATTGGCTACATTGCAACCACAAAAAAACTGATGCGTAAAATGCCAGGACGTATTTGTGGTGTCACCGAAGACACCGATAATAAACGTTCATTTGTCTTAACCTTGCAAGCACGTGAACAACACATTAGACGTGAAAAAGCAAACTCTAATATTTGTTCTAACCAAAGTTTACTTGCTTTACTTGTCACCGTCTACAGTGCTGTAATGGGCAAAAAAGGACTGAAAGAAGCCCAACAAATATCTATCAATAACACACATTATCTTTATAATAAACTGATCAAACTAGATACTTTTGAAGCGGTTTACGACGCAGAATTTTTCAAAGACGTTGTGGTAAAAACAACATTAGACATTGTTACATTACAACAACATCTAAACAAAAACGGCTTCACAAGTGGTCTACATTTAGGTGACTATAATAAAGACCAAACACAACACTTACTCTTTAGCGCAACCGAAAAACGTACACAAGCCGAAATAGATGCATTCATTGATTGCTTGGAGGTGTTATAATGTATTATGATAAATTGATTTTTGAAATTTCGACAGACAATCATGTAGGCTATTCTCTCCCTCAATCAAACATTAAACCTCATACATTAGATAACACGTTTTTACGAGACGATGAGCTTTATTTACCAGAAGTCTCAGAAGTTGAAGCAGTTAGACATTATACCAACGTTAGTTTTAAAAACTTCGGGATTGAAAAAGGCTTTTATCCACTAGGGTCATGTACGATGAAATATAATCCTAAAATTAATCAAGATATTAGTAATAATCCAGCCTTTCACCTACATCCCAATCAATCGCTTAACACAGCGCAAGGAAACTTAGAAATTTATTATGAAACACAGCGTATCTTAAGTGAACTCAGTGGTCTTGATGCCTTTTCTTTAAATCCCTATGCTGGAGCACACGGTGAACTTGTTGGTCTGATGATTATTAAGAAATATCATGCTGACAATAAGGATACAAAACGCACAAAAATCATTGTGCCAGACAGCGCTCATGGAACCAATCCTGCTAGCGCAAGCGTAGCTGGATTTGATGCGATTGAAGTTAAATCAAACGAGGATGGAACAGTTAAATTAAAAGATTTAAAAGCCCAACTCGGTGATGACACTGCGGGGATTATGTTAACAAACCCTAATACGCTAGGAATCTTTGAAAAAGATATCATCGAAATAGCCAAACTCGTTCACGAAGCAGGCGGACTACTTTACTATGATGGGGCGAACTTAAACCCCTTACTTGGGAAGGTCAGACCTGGTGATATGGGATTTGATATTATGCATATTAATCTTCATAAAACCTTTTCTACCCCACATGGTGGTGGTGGACCAGGTAGTGGACCTGTAGGCGTTAAAGCGTACTTAAAAGACTACTTACCAAACCCACAAATTGTCAAAGAAGATGACACGTATACCCTTAAAACAAATGATAAAGCCATTGGACAAATCAGTCATTTTTATGGGAATTTTGGTGTCTATATTAAAGCCTATACCTATTTACTCACAATTGGAAAAGAACACTTTAAACATATTGGACAAAATAGTGTTTTAAATGCGAATTATATCAAGGAATCATTAAAAGATAACTACAAACTACCGATTAAAGCGATTTGTAAACACGAGTTTGTCTTTGATGGCTTAAAAGATAAATCATCAGGCGTCACAACACTTGATATTGCTAAACGTCTGCTTGATTATGATGTCCATCCACCAACAATTTATTTCCCACTAGTGTTTAAAGAAAGTTTAATGATTGAACCCCCAGAAACAGAAAGTAAAGCAGCCATTGATAATTTTATCAGCGTGATGAAACAAGTCGCCAAAGAAGCAAAAGAGAACCCAGACCTAGTTAAAAACGCGCCTCATACAACCATTGTAAAACGCCTTGATGAAGCATCTGCTGCTAGAAATCCCCGCGTAAAATACAGGGATTTATTATGAGAGATGTTGTAATTATTGGCGCAGGACCAGGCGGTAATGATACAGCTGTTTATGCCAAAGAACACGGTCTAGATGTTGTCTTAATTGAAAAAGGATCTGTTGGAGGAACTTGTTTAAACTGGGGCTGTATTCCTACCAAAACACTTTATGCTAACGCGACAAAAATAAAAGATTTAAAGGAACTTGATAAATTCGGGATTGAAGTGCGTGATTATTCCTTTAATTATGCCACCATAAAATCTCGCAAAGAGGAAATTGTAACAGATCAAATTAACAACATTATAAAAACACTAGACTCACTTGATATTCCCCTAATTAAAGGGGAAGCGTCTATCATTGATGCTCATACAGTTAAGGTTAATAATCAAACTATCAAAACAAAACATATCATCATTGCAACAGGATCTAAACCTAAGAAACTCTCCTTTAAGGGAGAGGAATTACCCATCATCAAAGATTCGAAAGATTTACTAGAACTAACCGCGTTTCCTAAGAAGTTAGTTGTTGTTGGGGCAGGTGTTATTGGGTGTGAAATGACCTCTATATTTAATGAACTAGGCGCAAATGTCACTCTAGTAGAATATCAAAAATCAATCTTACCAACGATTGATTCAAGTCTTGCTAGACGCGCAAAAAGTCTATTAAAACGTCAAGGTATAACAATTAAAACATCCAGTTCTTTAACGGCTGTTAAAAAGGAGAACAACACATATAAAGCTATTATTGAAACGAGAAAAAAAGAACAACACATAGAAACTGACATGGTGTTAATTGCCACAGGTAGAACCCCGTTTTATGGGAATTTAGACCTTGATAACTTGGGCATTACGTATGGTAAAAACGGTATCCCTGTAACAGCCAATAAACAAACCAATATACCTAATGTTTATGCGATTGGTGATGTGAATGGCGAATTACTCTTAGCCCATAAGGCAACCTTTGATGGTAAAAAAGCGATTAATCATATCTTAGGTAACCCCTGCGATATTCATTTTGATGAAGTACCCAGTGTCATCTTTACCATTCCTGAAATCGCCAGTGTTGGGAAAACAGAAGATGAGCTAAAAGAGACAGCTTATAAAAAGGCAAAATATATGTTTCGTACCAACGCCAAAGCCCAAACAATTAATGAAACAAATGGCTTTGTCTTACTCTTAGTTAATGAACAAAATATTCTTGTTGGGGGACATATTATCGGTGCGCATGCAGCTGATTTAATTCACGAACTAACAACGTTAATTTATAAAAAAACAACGGTAGAAGAATTAAAAAACATCATTCATGCACATCCAACCATTAGTGAAGTTATCCAAGGTGCCATTGAACAATTTTAATCATGAAAAAAAACCAAAATTCAAAAGAATTTTGGTTTTTAATTTGCTTATTCTTGGTAAAATTCGCTTGTCTTAAAGACATAAATACCGGCTTGAAATAATAGACTATTTTCAAAGACTGGAATATTATCAAACCGTTCTTGATAAACGCCATCTAATTTAGCAGCTCTAAATCTAATATCACTTTCATCTTGTCCAGAAACAAAGTTTCCAGAGCCATTGATATATCCTTGAGCAGAATTAATAACAATACCTCTAATCGGATCTCCGTTATCATTAAACACAGGTAATTCATTGCCTGTTTCATCTTTCGCTCTAGCAAAGAGTGAACCAGTATAATTCAATGAGGAGTTGATGCCATCAATATAAATACTTCTTTCTGTATAAAGAAATATATCAACAATATCACTATTTGGATTAATGGTTGAATTGCTTCGGTTGTGAGATAAAATATAAATATTATCTCGTCCCATAATTGTCAATCCAAAGTTTTGTCCATTTGTGATGAAATGTTGGCCTTGATTGAAATCAATATATGTTTGTCCAAAAACGATAAATGATCCTTCAGATGACACATCATCGCCTTCAAAATATAAGTCACCAGTGACAATTATTGTACCATTGATTGTTTGTGTTCCGGCGCCATCTAGGTGTAAATCACCAAATACAATCAGTGATTCACGATATGTTTTTGTACCTGCTGACGTATAGGTTTGCATAATGACATTTGATGTGAGTGTTAAATTACCGTTGTAAATGACAGATTTATTATTCTTACTAATATCTTTGGAAAAATCAACCTCTGATACTAAATTAGTAATATCTACAAAATTAGCATTGGGCCAATTTAGTTTTGTGCCATTTAGTGTTAAGTCTTCGGCATTGTTTACATTATTCACGACTGTTTCGATTGTATCAAAAGTCATATCATCAGTAATTTCATCAGAACCACTAGGCGCTTTTTTCTTAATGAGTGAGGTTGCGTAAGTTTCATAATTGAAATCACCAAAGAAGTTGACGATATTGATTGTTTCATAATCACCTTTATCTGGTAGCGTACTACCGACAACTTGTGTGTAGTTTGTTTCATTTGTTACATAAGATGTAGTAGAAAGATTAAAACAAGTTGCTTCACAATAATTGTATCCATAATTAAAGTAAATTTTAGAGGGAATACCCCCAACGGTGAAAACAGGAAAAACTTCATCGGTATCTGGGCTTTCATAGTAGACATCATTATAAGTATAAGGTGACGTACCAGCAAGCCATATTGATCCACCGAAGATACTAACTTCTTCAAATAATCCACTATTTAAATAAAGTTTTCCATTTGTTCCAATTGTATAATCAAATACACTAATATCTTCTGGATCAAATTCCGAATTTGAAATTAAAAGGTATTTATAAAAGATGGTCCCATCTGGGTTAGTAAAAGAAAATTTATAGCGTCGACTATAATCCCCATTAGTAGCATCATCATAGTTGTCTGCTGATATTTCTGTAATGATCACAAAATATTTGGGCGTATACGTCGTTAAATCGACTGATTCAAGTCCGACAATATTAACATAATCTTTAAATTCAATAATTGCTTGATTGATGTAGACTTTGGCTAAACTTTCTTCTGTTTCACTTGCAACTTTCTCTCTTGTTTGAGCTGTTAGATTAAGACTCATAGATGTTACAGAAGTAGCAGCAAATGTGATAACAGCAATGATGACTAACGCCATGCTTAAAACACTTCCTCGCTCAGAGGAAATAGGTATTTTGAGTATGTGTTTTTTAAACCAGTTAATCATTTAAATCACCACCGTTTAAACTAAAATAGTAATCACGTATGTTTTGGATGTGATAGACCCCGTTTTAAGTTGTAGTCCCACACTTAAAGATAATTTTATAATGCCTTCAGGACATTCACTCACACTTAAATCACAAGAAGAAGGATTGATTGATTCAAGTGATAAAATGGTATCTTGTGTAAAATAGACATTATCACCATGTAATTTAACGCCATTATAAGTGAGTTCACCTTTCCCTGTAATGTCATCATATACAAACTCTAATACATCTTCTTGAGCTGTTGAATAATCGGGTTCAATAACTCCCGTAGTTGGGTTAATAACATAATCAAAATTATGTCTAATATAAACCGTTGTTACATTAGTTCCCTCAACGATTTCTAAACTTTGCGGTTGTAAATTAAATATATTTTGTTGTATTTGTTCACCTATAATATATGTTTCCGTCTGCATTCTATTTGTCACATCTAAATCCGCTTTTGCTTTCATTGACATAGATAAAACAGAGGTCAACATAGCTAAGACAATACTTCCAATTAATATAGAAACAAGCAATTCAAAAATTGTTAAACCAGCTTGATTGAGGGGTTTCATTCTACCAACTCCCGAATCATAAGGCCATTAAATGTAATAACTTGCGGTGGGTCATCAAAATATTTAATCCAGATAGTCATTCTAACGAGTTCATTATTTGTTGCATCATTTGCAGTAATATTATCTATTTCATTTCGAACTTCTATGGGGATAGTAGTATTTGCTACAAGGGCATCAATAACAGTTTGCGTTAAATAATAATCATAAACAAAGACTTTATAGTGGTCACTGTCTAATGTCAGGTTATTCCAAATCGTATCAAAAATTTTAGTACATAATGCCTGATCATCATCTAAGATAAAATAATTTAATGTTTGACCTAATGCATCATGAAAGTAAGTATCATTACAAGTTGTCTGATTATATTCAACAAAATATAACCCATTCGCATTTGCATTATCTAAAGTTGTTCTGAAATCATCATAATCAATTTTATCAAGACCATAAAGAGATCCAGCAGCAATACTAGCTGCACTACGTCTTAGATGTAAACGACTATTAATTTCAATATTGTTTGCAAGTGTTGCGACTAAGGGAAATAATAAAGTTGTTGCAATAATGATTATTGCAAGCAATTCCACAACAGAAAAACCGTGATTGTTTCTAAGCATTTTAATAACCTCCCTTTAGATATATCCATTATACCACTAAACAAAAACATTGTAAATTCCTATGAACGAAATAATAACCCACTTTTTACTTTGTAAAATTTAATCATATATAGTATAATAAAAACAGTATAAAACAAACAGGTAGGGTGATTTAATGAATTCAACATTTAAAAATAGTCCACTAGGATTTTATCTTTACGCATTTATTATTACTATAATGTTGATTGCGACAGCCTTTATTATTTGGTATATGTTCGCAGGATATAGATTAGGAACATACCCAGAAGATACCAGACTCGGTAGTGTTTATATCGGTGGATTACACGAAGAAGAGGTAAAAACAAAAGTAAGGGACAGAATCGATTTTTGGTTACAAGATGAAACCGTACAATTTGAGTTAGAGTATCAAGATTACACGTACTCTTTCGATCGAGGATTGTTTTATTTTGATTTGGATTTATCGATTAGTCGAATTGAAGACGGTCAAACCAATCCGATTATAGTTGCCTATCAAGGGACTGACCGGCAACTTGTACTAGATGAAATGCAAAACTTAGAGTTTTTAGAAGACATTAATAACAATATCGATTTTGAACGCTTAATCAACGATATTCGTGAAGATGCTCAGATGATGAAAATTTATTCCAACAAAGACATTGAAGACTACATCATTAATATGGACAGAGAAATAGAAGAATTAGGATATACACGTGTTCGTTTACCAGACGGTTTAACATCTGATGAACTAATCGATGGTATTAAAAACATTTATGAAGTGAACCGTATTCCTATTTCTGGACAAACGATGTTTGATGTCGTCAACAAACTAAGTCCACAACTTGATGATAATGAATTAACCTTGCTTTCACAAGGATTACTAGAACTTATTACCAAAGAAACAAACTTTATTATAAATGAACGACATTACATACCAGAGATTGATTTCTCACGTTATAATGCTACAAACTACCCCTTACTGGGTAAAAACGTGACTGTTAATCAAATTACAGGTGATTCATTTTCTTTTTATAATCCCAATGAATCAGAGTATTATTTTAAACTCATAAAAGAAAGCGATAGTGTTATTAAACTAACACTTCATGGCTTACCATTTAAGTACGACATCCAAACAACCATTCAGAAAACAGAATTACCCTATATCACAGAAGTAACAAACACCGCAACAGATGTAAGAAATGGCTATAACGGTGTCGTGATTGAAGTCATAAGAACCATCACTGATATTGATGGTGAAATCGTTCAAAATAAGATTATAGTTTTTGAATTTTATCCACCTCAAAAAGAAATTATTTATGAATAAATGATAGGGGACTGGTAATATGGCAAGAAGAGCTCAAAAACGTCTTGGGGATGTTCTTTATGAACAAGGGATTGTCACAGAAGAACAAATTAATGAAGCCTTAAGAAAACGAGACAAGGGAGAAAAAATTGGAGAAGCGCTCATCCGCTTCGGTTTTTGTAATGACTCACAAATTGTTGATGCTTTGGAACAATCACTCGGGATTAAACGGGTTAATCTAAAACTTTTATATATTGATCAAAAAACCATTGAATTACTAGATGAAGAGTTTGTTTCAAAAGCGCGCGTCATGCCGATAAACGTTCATGGTAGACGCATCGTTGTAGCAACCAACGATCCGCTTGATTTTCCCACACTAGAAAATGTGCGACTTCGTACAGGTATGAATGTCGAACCGGTACTCGCAACAAAAAATGATATTGATACAGCTATCTCACGTTACTATGGCTTTAGTAAAACCTTAGAATCTTTAGGGATTGAGGCCAATGAAGAAGAGAAAAAAGAAGACGAAAAATTTTATGAAGAATTGATGGAAGATGCAGAAGCTGATGAAAATGAAGCACCCATCATTAAACTCGTTAATCAAATATTACTCCAAGCCGTTCAAACAGAAGCATCAGATATCCATATTGATCCACAAGATATAGAATTTAAGATTAGATACCGTGTTGATGGGGTCTTAGCAACTGAACGGACACTACCAAAAGTAATCTTATCAAAATTAATCTCACGTATTAAAGTTATGTCCCACATGGACATTACCGATACAAGAAAACCCCAAGATGGACGTATTAAAACCGTTATTGAAGGACGTCCAATTGATTTACGTATTTCCACACTTCCAACGGTTCGGGGTGAAAAAGCCGTAATGCGTGTTCTTGATTTATCACGTGATTCAAAAGGATTAGATCGCTTAGGACTCAATGAACAAGAACGTACTATCTTCGAACGTCTTATCCACCGACCAAACGGAATCGTTTTAGTCAGTGGACCAACAGGAAGTGGGAAAACAACCAGTTTATATGCCTGTTTGGATCAATTAAATGCAGACGATCAAAACTTAATTACCGTTGAAGATCCAGTGGAAATTGAGCTTGAAGGAATTAACCAAGTAAATGTTAATCCCAATATTGACTTTACATTTGCCAATGCCCTGCGTTCCATTTTACGTCAAGATCCCAACATTATCATGGTTGGTGAGATTCGTGATAAAGAAACAGCAAAAATTGCTGTTCAGTCATCCTTAACAGGACACTTAGTGCTCAGCACAATCCATACAAACAGTGCGGTAAAAACAATCACCAGACTGATTGATATGGGAATCGACCCCTTCTTAGTTGCCTCAAGTCTAAGTGGAATAGTCGCTCAGCGACTTGTCCGTAAAGTCTGTCAACACTGCGCAACCGAAGAAAAACTAACCAAGTCAGAAAAGGAAGTCTTTGATAAGTATAATATAGAAGTAAAAAAAGTTAAACGTGCACATGGCTGTGAAATTTGTAGTGACAAAGGCTATAAAGGTCGTACAGCTATTTTTGAAATATTAGATGCTAACGAAATTATAACAACAATGATTTCTAACGAAGAACGCGAACACAAAATATTAGAACAAGCACGTAAAGACGGCATGAAACTACTAATAGAAGCAGGACTCATGAAAGTTGTAGATGGTACTACAACCTTAGATGAAGTCATGCGTATTAACCTTGATTAGGGGTGACTAAATGAAAATATTTGACTATAACTACCGCGCTAGACGCTTAAAAGATAGTAAAATTATTAAAGGTAAAACAGAAGCCCCAAGTAAAGCAATGGTAAAAAAGTTCTTACAAGACCAAGGACTTAAACCAATTGAAATTTACCAAAAAAATAGCTTAATTCAATCACTCAGTAGAATAACTTTTGGTAAAACAATTAAAGATAAAGAATTACTGTTTTATTTACGACAACTTTCCAGCTTATTACACGCTGGTGTTTCACTCAATGAAGCCAGTGAAATGCTGGCCACCCAACAATCAAACATCCAAGTCAGACGAATTCTTTATGGTCTTTACTTTGAAGTGAATAGTGGAACCTCACTTGGAGAAGCAATGAAAGAATATCCTAATGATTTTCCTAAACTACTTATTTCAATGATTCAAGTCGGGGAAACAACCGGGAACTTAAAAGAAGCCATTTCAGAAGTGGTTGAATATTATAGTACGCAATTTGATATTAAACAATCAATCCAGTCAACCATGATGATGCCAATTATATATTTAGTTGTTGCCTTGGGAGTTGCAATCTTTATCTTTGTCGCAGTTATGCCCCAATTTGAATCACTAGTTGCCGGAATTGAAGGTGTTGAATTACCTGGCGTAACGTTATTATTTATGAACATCGGTAATTTTGTGCGCGATAAAGGAATTTATCTCGCACTCATATTTTTACTCTTTGCGTTAGCGTTTATTGTCTTACAAAAACGGAGTAAAAAATTCCAACGTTTCTTAAGCTATATAGCAATCAAAGCACCTATTTTAGGAACCGTTGTAAAAATGAGTAACTTAACCCGCATTTCAGCAACTTTATCACAACTTTTAAATAATCATGTACCCCTGCAAGAATGTTTAAAATCAACGCATGAAACATTAACAAATCAAATATACAAAGACTTAATCATTCAAGCACAACGTAAGGTGAATGCCGGTGGTTATATGTCTGAAGCCTTTGAACACCATTATGGTGTTGAAGTCATTTTCACGAGAATGATTAGTGTCGGTGAACGAACCGGGGATCTCGGTAAGATGTTACAAAATTTAACCGAGTTTTACGATAAAGATAGTGCAATTAAAATTGAACGCGTTCGAAAAGCACTCGAACCAATTATGTTAATCTTTATTTTTAGTTTAGTTGTTATCATGTTACTGGCAATTATGCTACCGACCCTATCTGTTACTGCACAACTCTAAAAAAAATACAATTAAAGGGCTTTACTCATTGACATTAAGAATATTTAATGATACTATTTTAATAGATTAAATTAAGGAGGAGAATTAAAATGAATAAAAAAACGTTAAATAACAAAGGTGTAACTTTAATCGAATTATTAGTTGTAATCGTTGTATTAGGAATTATTAGTGCTATTGCAGTACCTGCAGTAGGACAAATTGTAGAGAATAGTCAAAAAGATGCAGTTTTAGGTGACGCAGTTGCTGTTCAGGAAGCTGCTAGATTGTACTGTGCTCAATCTAGTTGTACTACAACTCAAGTATTATCTAGTACTGAATTGAGTACGTATATTGATGGGTTCACAGTGTCGAGTACAGGAAGATATACTTCAATTACTGCTACCCTTTCTACTGGAACTTGGCTTATTCAATTGAATGCTGAATCAACAAATTCATCTGCATATGAATTTGGTGTAACTGATGATTTAGAAACTGCAGTTGATGGACTTGATCCTTCTGCAGTATCAAGAGCACTTGTTGATTCTGATTTAGCTGATGCCACTTTCGCCAATTAAAACCGAAACAAATTATATATTTAAGTTTTGCTATTTTAGTATTGATTATAAATGTTTGCTTCTAAAGTAATCATTACTCTTTTATTTGGCAATTTACTGGGTTCTTTTTTCAATGTTCTTGGAATTAGGTTGCCTAATAATCAAACAATCCTTGGTAGAAGCCAATGCTCAAATTGTAAAAAACAACTAAACTGGTATGAGCTCATACCAGTTTTTAGTTATATATTCTTAAAAGGAAAATGTTCTAAATGTGGCTCTAAGATATCTATTATTCATCCAATTATTGAACTAATCACAGGTCTGATATTTGGAATTAGTTACTATTATCTCCATAATAATATCTTCGAACTTAGTATTGTCCTACTATTCAGTTCACTAATGATTATTGTCACAGTCTGTGATATTTATTACCGTACTGTACCAAATATATTCTTAATAATCTTCACACCTATTATATTAGTACTTCGTATAATTTATCCTGTAGAAACTATAATACACACGTTATTAGGTGGGTTCTTAGGATTTGGATTTATGTATTTATTAGCTATTTATGGTAAAAAACGGTTTAACACAACTGCTTTAGGTGGTGGAGATATTAAGTTGTATTTTGTTATTGGTATTTTCTTAGGTGTTGAAACTGTCTTTTTGTCTCTTTTCTTTGCTGCAATTTATGGTATAATATTTAGTAAGGTAGTAAAATTTAAAAATGGACAAATACCATTTGTACCATTCATCTTTGCTGGGACCATGACTGCTTATGTCTTTGGTTCACAAATAATTGATTGGTATTTAGGTATTCTATTTTAGGGAGAAGGTGTCACTATGGCTAGATTAACACTGAATGTATTCTTTTCTGATTATGAAGTAAGTTTCATAGAAAAACCTGATGGGTATAATATGAAGAAACTTAAGTATTCAAGTGTTAAGTTACCAGAAGGTACAATTGAAAACGGGATTATCTACAAAAACAATGATCTTTTAAAACTTCTAAAAGAGCAATTTAAATTGTTTAAAATCAAAGCTCGCAGAGTGAACTTGATTATTCATGAAGATGTTTATACGTTTAGACGAATTGATGTACCTATTATTTATAAACCTACAGAAATAGGAGATTATATTCGTTCTCAAATTGGAAAAACGATACAAATTCCATTTGATAATATGAAATTAGATTATGTGATCCATGCAAAAGATTCTGATTCTTATGAAGTCATTATGTTTTATGCGCCAAAAGATGAACTAGAAAACTACGTGAATCTGTTTTATGAAATGAACATGCAAGTGGTAAGTACGGACATACCACCACTGGCACTACATAGGTTATATTATTACCGTAAACATGAAGATTCCACACTTGAATTCACACCTGATGCGATGTTTATTTCTGTGTTTGATAATAGTTTTTCTATCTATATTTTTGATGAAGAAATTCCTGTATTTTCCCGTATTAAAAATTTAAATATATCTAATTTAGATGGCCCAAGATATTTAGATGTTTTAGACCAAGAAATTGCAAAAATATCCAATTATTACAAATTTAATTTAAACAATGGAGATCGCTCTGTTTCAAAATTAATCTTCTTTAATATCAGTACCAAATTAGAAGATGATCAAATCTATGATTTCTTCCACGAAGAAGACGAACTTGTTGAAACAATGATGTTTAAAATGAAGAAAGTTAGTAAAATTGTTGATACATTAATTGATCGTGAATGTTATATTCCCCTTGCTGGTAGTTTAATGGAACCTAAAGGTGTGTGGTAGAAATGGCTAAGAAATTTGTCTATCAAAAATCTACATCACGTTCAGCTGATTTTGTCTACATTGATCTCTTACCAAAAGTTAAACGTGCACGCCAGTTTAATGTGAATGTTGTAGTCACGTTACTAATTGCTATTGTGTTAGGGTATTTTCTTATTTATATACCTTATAGTAATAAAACCTTTGAATATGAAGCAATTAATGGTCTTAATAATGATTTAAAATACCAACTCATTTTAACAAATGAAGAATTTGAAGGTAATGAAATTAACTTAGAAGCCATTAATCTTCAAGAAGATATTGCAACCTTAGAAAATGTGCAGGTTGATTTAAATAATTTAATTGATGATTTAGAAATTCTGATTAATAATTCTGATGGCGATATTAAATCAATCACCTATAACTTAAGTAGTGAAACAATCACACTTGATGTTGCTAATCAAAATCAGTTTGTTTTTAATAATTTAAATACTGAAATATTAAATATTAAATGGGTTAATAGTAGTACTCATACCATTGCAACGCGTGAAGGTAGCAACACCTTCTATCAATCAACTTTCGAAATCGGAGTTGATTTCAATGTTGAATAGAAAAGTAACTGATTATATTTTCATTGGAAGTATTGTGATAGTTGTTATTATCATTTTAGGATTAAGAGCGATTGTACTGGGATCCATTAATTCTAAAATTGATGCCTTAGATGAAGCAAATAAAAGCTTACAAACACAAATTACTGACTTAGAAAAAATCATTGAAGAAAATAGAGATGTTAAAACAACAGTGTTATATGATTTATACAGTCAAGTTCCAAACTTCTATAAAGGAAATGAGTTAAACTATAAAATCATTGCTATTTTAGAAGAAATTGGGATTAACGAAAGTTTAGATATGCAGCGCAATGTACATATTACAGAAACTGCAACACTACCAAGTAACGCTGGGTTAGAAGTCTTAAATGAAGAATACAACGTTGTCCAAGTAGATATCTTTTTCACCACACAAGATCTTTCACAAATTATTGATCTACTAGATGCCTTACATCAAAATGAACAACTATTTGTTATTTCTAATGTGGATTATTCTATCCCTTCAGAAACACAGGATAACTTTGTTGGTGTGAGTATTAGTCTCTATACACTCTATGATTTAGAAGAATAACTTAACAAGGAAAACAATTTTTCAATTGTTTTCCTTGTTTTTTATATAATTCATAATTTCTGCTTTAAGTGTTTCAAATAACATTGCTTGTGGAACCTTTCTAAGTATTTCACCATCTACAAATATTAACCCTTCTTTTTTACCGCCTGCAACGCCAATGTCAGCACTCCTAGCTTCGCCAGGACCATTAACGGCGCAACCCATTACCGCGACTGTAATGTTTGTATCAAGTGTTTCTAAATAGTCTTCAACCTGGTTGACTAGTTTAAACATATCATAATCTAATCTTCCGCAAGTTGGACAACTAACGATATTTGGTTTTTTATAAAGATCTAAACTAGCAAGTAATTCTTTGGCAACTTTTACTTCTTCTAAAGGGTCTGTGCTAAGTGATACACGTATTGTATCTCCAATACCTTCATAAAGTAAAATACCTAGTCCTACAGAACTTTTAATCGTGCCACTAAACTTAGGACCTGCCTCTGTAATGCCTAAATGAAGTGGGTAAGGATAAAGCTCACTTGCTTGTTTATAAGCTTCTACAGTGAGTCTAACATCACTGGCTTTTAATGATAAAACAATGTCTCTAAAATCTAACGCTTCTAATAATCTTATATGTTCATCAATTGACGCAAGCATTGCTTGGGCTGTTTTGCCATATTTTTTCAAGATATCTTTTTTTAACGATCCTGCATTAACACCGATGCGAATTGGAATCTTTTCTTTTTTACATGCATCTACAACTTGTTTTACGCGGGATTTATCTCCAATGTTACCGGGGTTAATGCGAATTTTATCAACGCCTGTTTCTATGGCCTTTAAAGCAAGCTTATAATCAAAATGTATATCAGCAACAAGTGGTACAGTTACGCGCGCTTTAATTTCTTTTAAAGCAAGCGCGTCTGCCTCATCTAACACCGCTAAGCGAACAATTTCAGCCCCAGCTGTGGCTAAGGTGTTGATTTGTTTGATTGTTTTGTTGATATCTTTTGTTTTTGTATTGGTCATTGTTTGAATCACAACGTGGTCTTGGTGTCCAATTTGGATATTTCCAACCATAATCTTTTTTGTATTTGTACGTTTCATAAGTATCACCAATCAAATTATACCGTAAAATCCTGGAAAAATACATAAATCTATTGCTTTTTTTAAGAATTAATGATATATTTATAGACGACTTTTAACCGAGGAGGAATAGTAAATGAGAGTGGAATTCACATTAAAATGTACTAAATGTGGTAATGAAAATTACCGAAAAGAGAAAAATAAAAGAAATGACACTGGGCGTTTAGAAATGAAGAAATTTTGTCCAAACTGTCAAACACATACACTTCATAAAGAAAAAAAATAATCAAACTTCTTTTATTAGAAGTTTTTTTCATTAACGAGGCGATTGTATGAAAAAGTATATTTATGGCATTGATATCGGTGGAACATCTGTCAAGATTGGACTCTTTGATGTGACAGGAGAACTCCTTAAAAAATGGGAAATTAGAACCGATGTGTCTAATTCGGGAAAAAATATTCCTAGAGATATCTATGAAGCAATAAAGAAAGAAACACCTAATTTACGAAAAGTCAAAGGGTATGGGATTGCGATACCTGGAACGATTGTAGATGGTGTTGTAAAACTCAGTGTGAATTTAGGGTGGCATGACTTCCCCTTTAAGGACGCTTTTAAGGAACTCGTTAAAAATGATCGTGTTTATATTGAAAACGACGCCAACATCGCAACACTTGGTGAAGCGACCCATGGGGCTGCTAAAAACTATAGTGATGCGACGATGATGACACTTGGAACAGGTGTTGGTGGTGGCGTTGTTGTCCATGGTCGCATTATTGATGGGGCTTTTGGTTGTGCTGGTGAAATTGGTCACATGTTTGTTAATCCAGATTATAAACTAAAGTGTAACTGTGGGAATGAAGGATGTTTAGAAACCATCGCTAGTGCCACAGGTATTAAAAAGACATTTCATCGTTTTAAAAAAGATTTTGCGGGTAAATCAAGCATTCATCATATGAAAAACCCATCTGCTAAAGCCATTATGGATGCATCAAAACAAGGTGATGAGCTAGCTCTTAAAACAATTGATTATGTAAGTTTTTATTTAGGCTATGCGTGCCAAGTTATTAGTGTGACGTCAAATCCAAGTGTGATTGTTGTAGGTGGTGGCGTGTCAAAAGCAGGCGATTTTTTACTTGATAAAATTAAACTAAATTTTAAAAAATTATTATTTACCCCTGTTAAAGACACCAAGATTGTCCTTGCAACTTTAGGTAATGATGCGGGTATCTATGGTGGAGCAGAACTGGTGAAAAACCATGATTAAACGATTAACAAATAATTATACAGAAAACACCTATATTGTCGCAGAAGGTAAACACTGTTATATCATTGATCCAGGGGCAGAGTTAGAAGAAATTACATCTATCTTAGAAACCAAAGAGTTAACGTTAAAAGCGGTGCTTTTAACTCACGGACATTTTGATCATATCCTAACACTTAATGATGTCTTAGAGGTGTATGATGTACCAGTATATCTCCATGAAGATGAACGTGATTTTTTATTCGATCCTAACTTAAATTTAAGTAGTACTATCTATAATAAAATTACCGTTCAGAAGAAAAACCGCATAAAAACATTTAAAGAAGGTGACACCTTTAACCTAAAAAGGAATACCTTAAAAGTCTTACATACACCAGGTCATACAAGAGGTAGTGTGGGATTTAGATTTAACAGGTATTATTTCAGTGGGGACACATTATTTAAAAATACCGTTGGTCGAACAGATTTACCAACTTCTAACAAAGGTGATTTAGAAAAGAGTTTAAAGAAAATCACCTCAAAATTAAGTAATAATACCCTAGTTTACCCCGGACACGGAACACACACAACGGTTTTAACAGAAAAACAAGATAACGTGTTTATCAAACAATAAAGAGATTTAAAAACGTTTAAAGGCTTAAATCTAAGCCTTTTTTTATTTTTTAGCACTCATTCCTTGACAGTGCTAATACAGTGTTGTATAATGTTGTTAGCATAGAGAAAAAAGAGTGCTAATGGAGGTGTTTTTGTGCTTGCAGAACGACAGAAATTAGTCTTAAAACTCATCGTAGAAGAGTACATCGAAAGCGCTGATCCAATTGGATCTCGCACATTATCTAAATTAATTGAAGTCTCATCCGCAACAATTCGTAATGAAATGGCTGATTTAGAAGATCTTGGATATATCGAAAAGACCCATACATCTAGTGGACGTATTCCGAGTGAAAAAGGATATCATTTTTATATTGAAGAAATCTTATCCGAAGAACAAGATCTCAATCAAAACTTTAAAGTCATTGATGAGTTGTTAAACAAAAAGGAAATTAACCGTGAAGAAGCTGTAAGACAAGCAGTTAATTTACTTAGCAATCTCACCAATTACACAACCGTAGCACTAGGACCTAGCGCATATCATTCAAAGGTACGTAAAATTGAGTTAATTCCCTTGGATGAAAACAAATGTGTCATCTTGATTATTACCAATAAAGGACATGTTGAAAGTAAAGAAATCTCAATTCCAGAAAACACAACTGTTGATCAGATGAAACGTGTTATGGAAATATTCAACGATATCTTACAAGGTGTGCCAATTAATCAAGTGAGTGAAAAACTCCATTATGAAATAAACACCGAACGGATTAAAGATATGCTTGTGTATAATGAAAAAATTATTGAGACATTTTTAGAAGCCTTTACCAAGTTTACTAAAAGCAAGTATTATTTATCAGGTAAAAATAAAATGTTGTATCAACCAGAGTTTAACGACTTAGAGAAGGTGCGTGAATTACTCACATTCTTTGATGAAAACGAAATATTTAAACTCGTAGAAAACACAAATCAACATGGTCTGTCTGTAAGGATTGGGGCCGAAAATCAAGTCAACGCAATGCGTGATTGTACAGTGATTAGTGTGCCTTATAAATTAAATGAAGAAGACACAGGAACCATCGCAATTGTTGGACCCACCAGGATGGAATATCAAAAAGTAATTCCCCTTGTAAAATACCTTGCAGCGCACATGTCTAAATTATATAAGGAGTAAACAATGGAAGAAAAAACAAAAAAAGAGCAAGAAGAGAAAGAAACCCAGGCAACAACAGAACAAGATAATAAAGTTGAAGAAACAGAAGAAACAAAAGAACTCACCAAAGAAGAACAGCTCAGTCAAGAAATTGATGAATTAAAGGAAGTAGTAAAAGATCTTAAAGCTGATTTTCTAAAAGAACATGCAAAATTAGAAAACACCAAAAAGAGACTTGTAAACGAACGCATCAAGGAGCGTAAATACGCTGCGATGGGAATCGCAAAGAATTTACTCGAGCCGATTGATAATTTTGAATTGGCTTTGAAACACAACGTTGATAACGACGCCGTACACAGTTATGTTCAAGGGTTTAAAATAATTAAAAATCAATTAATGAAAGCCTTAGAAGATGAAGGCGTTAGTGAAATTGCAGCACTTGACGAAGAATATAACCCGAAATTCCATCACGCGGTTGGCAAAGAAAAAGTTGATGGATTAGAAAAAGATATCGTCATTGAAGTACTGCAAACAGGATATATGTTTAAAGACCGCGTATTACGACCTGCAATGGTCAAAATTTCAGAGTAAAAAAATTAAAGGAGTGAATAAATAATGGGTAAAATTATTGGAATTGATTTAGGGACTACAAATTCATGTGTAGCCGTAATGGAAGGAAAAGAAGCAAAAGTAATTGCAAACGCAGAAGGTGCACGTACAACACCAAGTGTTGTCGCATTTAAAGATGGTGAAATCCAAGTTGGTGAAGTTGCCAAACGACAACTAATCACAAACGAAGATACCGTTGCTTCTGTTAAACGTAAAATGGGAACCAAAGAAACAATTAAAGTAAATAACAAAGATTATACACCACAAGAAATCTCAGCAATGATTCTTCAAAACTTAAAGAAAACAGCTGAAGAATACTTAGGACATGATGTTAAAGAAGCTGTTATTACTGTGCCAGCATATTTTAATGATGCTGAACGTCAAGCAACAAAAGATGCCGGTAAAATTGCTGGGCTTGAAGTAAAACGTATTATCAATGAACCAACTGCTGCATCACTGGCATATGGGATTGATAAAAAAGATAAAGCACAAACAATCTTAGTCTTTGACCTTGGTGGAGGAACATTTGATGTTTCAATCTTAGAATTAGATGATGGAACATTTGAAGTTGTTTCAACTGCCGGAGATAACAGACTAGGTGGCGATGATTTTGATCACAAAATCATGGATTACTTAGTTGCTGAATTCAAAAAAGAAACAAGCATTGATTTATCAAAAGATAAAATGGCAATGCAACGTCTAAAAGACGCAGCTGAAAAAGCTAAAAAAGACTTAAGTGGTATTACATCAACACAAATATCACTACCGTTTATTAGTGCTGGCGCAAGTGGACCTGTCCACTTAGAGCAAACACTTTCAAGAGCGAAATTTAACGAACTAACACATGACTTAGTTGACAAAACAATCCGTCCACTAAGACGTGCATTAAAAGATTCGAAAATGACTAAAAATGATATAGATCAAGTATTACTTGTCGGTGGATCTACCCGTATTCCTGCTGTACAAGAAGCAGTGAAAAAAGAAATTGGAAAAGATCCTAACAAAGGTGTAAACCCTGATGAAGTTGTCGCAATGGGTGCTGCTATTCAAGCAGGTGTCTTAAGTGGCGACGTGGATGATGTGCTATTATTAGATGTTACCCCACTATCACTTGGTATTGAAACAATGGGTGGTGTCTTCACCAAATTAATCGAACGTAATACAACAATCCCATCATCAAAATCTAAAATCTTTAGTACTGCCGCAGATAATCAACCTGCTGTTGATATTCATGTGTTACAAGGAGAACGTCCAATGGCAAAACAAAACAAAACACTTGGACACTTCCAACTAACAGATATACCACCAGCACCACGTGGTGTACCACAAATTGAGGTAACATTTGACATTGATGCCAATGGTATTGTAAATGTTACTGCTAAAGATAAGGGTACAGGAAAAGAAAAATCAATCACAATTAAAAATGACGAGGGTCTAACTGAAGAAGATATTGAACGTATGGTTCAAGAAGCAGAAGAAAACGCTGAAGCAGATGAAAAATTAAAAGAAGAAGCAGATGTAAGAAACGAAGCTGACCAAGTAATCTTCGCAACAAATAAAGCCATCAAAGATCTTGGAGATCAAGTTGATGATGCTGAAAAAGAAGATGCAGAAGCAGCAATCAAAGACCTAGAAGAAGCATTAGAAGGCGAAGATTTAGAAGCAATCAAAGCAAAAAAAGATGCCCTAAATGAAAAAGCACAAGGTCTAGCTCAAAAAGTATACCAACAACAAGCAGAACAACAACAAGCTGAACAAGGACAACCAGACGCAGAAACAGCAGATGATGACGACGATGATGATGATGATGTTGTAGATGCTGAATACGAAGAAGTAGACTAAATAGATCAAATAATGTAAGAAGCAGAGCAAACTCTGCTTCTTACTTCAAGTAGGAGTGACTTTTATGAGCAAAAGAGATTATTATGATGTCTTAGGTATTTCCAAAGATGCCAGCGACACAGAAATTAAAAAAGCGTACCGTAAATTGGCTAAAAAATACCATCCAGATGTCTCAACAGAAGAAAATTCAGAAGCAAAATTCAAAGAAGTCCAAGAAGCATATGAAGTCTTAAGTGACTCACAAAAACGCAGCAAGTATGACCAATTTGGTCATCAAGCAAATAATGGTGCTGGGTTTGACACATCCGGATTTGGTGGATTTGACTTTGATATGAACGACATATTTTCAAGTTTCTTTGGCGGTGGCGGCGGCGGACGTTCCAGACGTTCATCTCGACCTAGAAAAGGACAAGACATACAACGTAAAATGCGTGTTTCCTTTAAAGAAGCTGTTTTTGGTGCAAAAAAGAAGATACGTGTAACTGTTCATGAAGAATGTCCAAGTTGTCATGGGACAGGTGCCCACAGTAAAAAAGATGTAAAGACCTGTACAAAATGTAAAGGACAAGGACAAGTTATCATGGAACAACAAACCATTTTAGGTCGCACGCGAACACAAACAACTTGCCCTAAATGTGGTGGAACCGGTAAAGAAATAACACGTAAATGTGATACTTGTCATGGAGATGGCGTTATTTCTAAAGAAAAAGATATTGAAGTAAAAGTACCTGCCGGTATCGATTCCGGACAACAAATCAGATTAGAAGGATATGGAAACAAAGGTTACAACGGCGGACCTGCAGGTGACTTATACATCTTATTTGATGTCAAGGCACACGATATCTTTAAACGACATGGCGATGATGTGGTTGTTGAAGTTCCCGTTACCATTAGTCAAGCAGCACTCGGAGATAAAATAGAAGTACCCACACCACACGGTGATGTGAAACTTAAAGTGCCCGCAGGCACACAAAGTGGTTCTAAATTTAGATTACGAGACAAAGGTATTCCGAATGTCCGAACCAAACGTAATGGAGACGAACACGTTATTATTAAAGTTGTTACCCCGAAAAACTTAACCAAAAAACAACGAGAGTTATTTGAAAAACTCGATCAAACAAACTTACAAAACGATGACTCGTTTTTCGATAAAGTAAAAAATGCATTCACATCTTAAAAAAGGTTTTTATAAACCTTTTTTTGATATATGTTATACTAGTTATAACGATATTTATAGATCATTAAGTAAATAAGAATCAGATGTATCCTGCATAAACAACCCTATTAGTTCATTCATAAAGACGGGAGGTACACTATGAAAATTGCCTTTTATACCCTGGGCTGTAAAGTTAATACCTATGAAACAGAAAGTATTTCAAATTTATTTGTCAAAGCAGGCTTTGACATAGTAGATTACACAGACCAAGCAGATGCTTACGTGATCAATACTTGCACAGTAACTAACAACGCCGATGCGAAAAGTCGTAAAATCATTAGACGACTAAACCGGCAAAATCCGGACGCCGTTATTGCTGTTATGGGGTGTTATTCACAAGTAAGTACAGAAGAAATTGAAGCGATAAGGGGTGTTGATATTATATTAGGTACCACCCATCGTGAAAAACTTGTCACCTACATAAAAGATTCTTTAAGAAAACGTGCGCAGTATATCAATGTCGAAGATGTCTCTAAATACAAAGTCTTTGATGAAATACACGTAACCAACTTTAAAGAACAAACAAGAGCTTATGTAAAAATACAAGATGGATGTAATAACTTTTGTTCTTATTGTATAATTCCTTATGCACGTGGTCCTGTTCGTTCCCGCCCTAAAGAAGTCATTCTTAAAGAAATAAAAGAACTTGTTAACAACAACTATAAAGAAATTATTCTTACGGGGATACATACAGGGGGGTATGGTCTAGATTTAGAGGATTATTCGTTGTTTGACTTATTAGTAGAATGTGCTACCATCCCGCATCTTAAACGACTCAGACTTTCATCGATAGAAATCAATGAATTAAGTGATGAGATTATCAGTTTAATGGCAGAAAGTGACGTATTTGTCAATCATCTCCATATACCATTGCAAGCAGGTTCCGATATAATATTAAAGAAAATGAAACGCAAATATACCATTCAAACTTTTAAAGACCGTATTGATGAAATTAGGGAAAAACTACCAAATATAGCGATCACAACCGACATCATCACTGGATTTCCCACAGAAACAGATGAAGATCACATAGAAACATTAAAAAATGTTAAGCGCATTGCCTTTAGTGAACTACATGTCTTTCCTTACTCAAAACGTAGTGGCACAAAGGCAGCTAAATTAACCCCTAAAGTAAACGGGATTATCAAAACAAAACGACGCAACGATTTACTTGCGTTAAACGAGACACTTGCGGAGCATTTTATCAAAAGCAATAAAGATCAGATCCTTCATGTGTTATTTGAAAGTAGTGACGATAAATACACTTATGGACATACAGAAAATTATATAAGTGTTAAAGTTAAAAAAGATGAATCATTACATAACACCATTCGCCCTGTTAAACTAAAACAACTCGCCTACAATAACACAACAGCTTCCCTTTACAACCCTTAAAGAATTTGTTAATATTTAAGCACACTAAAAGAGCTATTTATGGTATACTATATATAAGGAACGTGATATATTGGCTGATTTAATCAAACTAGATATAACATTCAATACCTTAGATACATTTCGTATGGTTATTGGGAATAATGATAAAAACTTGGAGATTCTAAAATCTCTTTTTAACGTTGATATCCATACAAAAGGCGACGATATCTTACTAGAAAAAGCTGATGAAACAACCAAAAAACAACTCGAGAAAATATTTTCTAGTTTAATAGCTATTGCAGACAACAACGTTGTTTTAAGCGAACGCGATGTTATTTATATTGCTAAACTCGCAGAAACAAAAACCCAAGAAGCAATTATTGATATTTATATTCATCGCTTACTCATCACAAATACAGTTGAAGGTAAGCCAATTTATGCCAAAACAATTAATCAAAAGCACTACATTAAATCAATAAATAAAAATGATCTTGTGTTTGGTGTTGGTCCTGCTGGTACTGGAAAAACATATGTGGCAGTATTAAATGCCGTTAAAGCATTAAAATCAGGATCAGTTAAAAAAATAATCCTAACGCGCCCTGCGGTTGAAGCAGGAGAGAAATTAGGATTTTTACCCGGTGATTTAAAAGAAAAAGTCGATCCTTATTTAAGACCGTTATACGATGCGTTGTATGAAGCATTAGGTCACAAACAAACCGATGACTTAATTGAAAACGGCATCATTGAGATTGCGCCCCTTGCTTACATGCGCGGACGCACATTAGAAAAAGCATATGTTATCTTAGATGAAGCGCAAAATACCACTAAAAACCAAATGAAACTATTTTTAACCCGTCTAGGGTTTGATTCAAAAATGGTTGTCACAGGTGATATTACACAAATTGATTTACCACATAAAACCCACAGTGGGTTAGTTCATGCGATAAATCTGTTAAAAGGAGTTGAAGGTATTTCAATCATTCAATTTGAACGCGTTGATGTGATTCGTCATCCACTCGTCCAAAAAGTATTGAAGAAATATGAAACCTATGAAAATAACTATAACAAACTCTTATGATGAAAAAGATTATTCAAGTATTACTAAAAAAATCGCTGACGTCGCAGATAAACACTTAGCTGTAACAGACAAATTATTATCTCTTATTTTAGTGGACAATCAAGAAATAACACGTCTCAACAAACAGTTTAGAGACAAAGATATGCCCACAGATGTCCTTACCTTTGTTGATGGGGAACTTAACCATTTAGGCGATGTATTTGTGAGCCTAGATAAAACAAAAGAACAAGCAAATACCTACAATCATTCATTTGATCGAGAACTGGGATTCTTAATTGTGCATGGATTACTCCATACACTCGGGTACACCCATGACACAAAAGACACAGAAGACACCATGTTTTCTTTACAAAATAAACTATTAAAAAACGCTAATTTAAAAAGGTCGTGAAACAATGAAAAAGTTATTCGAAGAAGCAAGAAAAACGATTAAAAATTCTTACGCTCGTTATTCTAACTTTCCTGTTGGTGCTGCACTTAAATTAAAAGATGGCACTATCATTACGGGAGTAAATGTGGAAAACGCCGCTTATGGACTCACCAACTGTGCTGAGCGCACAGCTTTATTTACTGCGTATACAAACGGGTATCGCAAAGAAGATATAAAAGAGATACTCATCACAACAAATAAAGATAACTTTGTTTCTCCGTGTGGTTCTTGTCGCCAGGTAATGCGAGAATTAATGCCAGCTGAGGCGAAGGTGCATTTAAGCACCAAAGATGGACGCACAAAAACACTCATAAACAAAGACTTATTACCACATGGATTTACCGAGGAGGACATGTAATGTTTAGAAGTGGATTTTGTACCATTATTGGGCGTCCAAACGTTGGTAAATCAACGTTTATGAATAGTGTTTTAGATGAAAAAGTGGCGATTACATCCAATAAACCACAAACAACACGCAACAAAATATCAGGGATTTTAACCACAAAAACATCACAAATTATTTTTATTGATACCCCAGGTATCCATAAACCCAAACATAAATTAGGCACGTACATGACAAAAGAAGCAATCAACACGCTCAAAAGTGTTGATTTAATCTTGTATATGGTTGATGCGACAGAATCATTTGGTAAAGGAGAAGCCTTTATTGTCAATGAACTTAATCAAACGAAGACACCTGTGTTTTTATTGATTAATAAAGTAGATTTAATCAAAGACTTTGACAAACTGAAACAAATTGTTCAGTCATATAAAAGTAAATACCCGTTTAAAGGCGTATTTACGATTAGTGCCCTAAAAAAAACCAATTTAAAACGCATTGTGAAAGATATTGAACAAGAACTCCCTGAAGGACCTAAATATTACCCTGATGAGATGATTACTGATCATTCAGATATGTTTTTGGTGACAGAATATATTAGAGAAAAAATTCTTAACCTCACGCGTCATGAAATTCCCCACAGTGTCAACTGTAAGATTGATCATATTGAACGCGATGAGAAACGCGATGGGTTATTAAATATCCATGCCTCAATCATTGTCGAACGCAACTCCCAAAAAGGGATTATTATTGGTAAGGGTGGCAAAATGATTAAACGTATTGGGACAAAAGCCCGTCAAGATATTTTAAACTTACTTGGCGAAAAAATCTTTTTAGACTTGCATGTAAGAGTCGTTAAAGATTGGCGCAACAAAGACTATCACCTAGATGATTTTGGTTATAAAATAGACGAATAAAGAGGGATATGATGGACCAAGAAGGATTTGTCTTACATACCATTGACTATAAAGATTCTAGTAAAATATTATATCTTTATACACCAAATGGACACCTTAGTATGCGTGCTTACTCGGTAAAAAAACATAACAGTGTCAACCGTTTTTTAAGTCAAACCGGCACGAAAATAAAATTTAAAAAAAGCAGTAAAGAATTTCCAATTTTAAAAGATGGGGAACTTATTAATGATTATCCCCATATCAAAGAAGACTTAGAATGTTTTACCTTCTTAACCCATATTAACCAACTCATCAGACATACCATAGATCAAACAAGTGATCATGCAAAGATGTATCACTTTGTTGATAAAGTGTACAATTTGTTAAACACCGGCAAAGATCCAGAAATTTTATCCTTTATCTTTGAATTAAAGCTACTTTATTTTTTAGGCTATGGTCTAAATTTTAAAGAATGCATGGTCTGTGGAAAAAGCACTAACTTAGTGTTTCATCCCAGCAGTGGTGGGGTGACGTGTAAAACACACTTAAACCCAAGTAATTTCACCCTCTTAAAAACAACCTACCGACAAATGCAATACCTTTATCTGATTGACGTGGATAAACATGCCTTACCAACGATCACACAAAAAGACCGTATAACTATTAGACAAACAATTGATATCCTATACAGTGAATTTATTAGTTTTAATACAAGAGCACGAAAAATACTCAAACAAATTAAAAAATACTAAGTAGCGTGTCTCTTTTTTAAATAATCTGTGTTATAATATAAACTGCATAAATCTGTCTAACGATTAAAACAGGAGGCAACTATGAGTAAATTTACAATGGAAGACTTAGTTAATTACGCAAAAAAATGGGGATTTGTTTACCAAGGTTCAGAAATCTATGGTGGGCTGGCAAATACCTGGGATTATGGTCCACTTGGTGTGGAACTCAAAAAGAATTTAAAAACTGCTTGGTGGAAAACATTTATCCAACAATCACCTTATAACGTTGGGTTAGATAGCTCAATTTTATTAAATCCAGATACGTGGAAAGCAAGCGGACATATTGATGGATTTAGCGATCCCTTACTTGATTGTAAAGCATGTAATACCCGTCACCGCGCTGATAAATTAATTGAAGAACACGCAGAAGAAGAGATTGAAGTTGATGGTTGGTCAGAAGAAAAATTATTTGAGTATATCAACCAAAATAACGTTGTATGTCCTAACTGTGGTGCACTTAATTATACCGATATTCGCAAGTTTAATTTAATGTTTAAAACCACACAAGGTGTTGTGGATGATTCAAAAAGTGATATCTATTTGCGTCCAGAAACAGCGCAAGGAATCTTTTTAAACTTTAAAAACATTGAACGTTCAATGCGTTTAAAACTGCCCTTTGGTATCGGACAAATTGGAAAGTCATTTAGAAATGAAATTACCCCTGGTAACTTCATTTTTCGTACACGAGAATTCGAACAAATGGAATTAGAATTTTTCTGTCAACCAAACACGGAACTTAAGTGGTTTGATTACTGGAAAAAAACATCCAAAGAATTCTTGTTAAAACAAGGCTTAAGCGAAGAAAATCTTCGCTTAAAGGATCATAAGCCTGAACAACTATCGCATTATTCAAATGCGACAACAGATATTGAATACAAGTTTCCTTGGGGATTTGATGAACTTTGGGGCATCGCATCACGTACAGATTATGACCTTAAACAACATCAAACACTTTCTGGACAAACGCTCACATACCACGATCAAGAAACAAACGAGCGTTATTTACCCTATGTCATTGAACCATCACTTGGGGTAGAACGTCTATTTTTAAGTGTTTTACTCGAAAGTTATAAAGAAGAAACACTTGCTGATGGTGAAACACGTATTAATATGAAACTTCCAGCGCACCTAGCGCCCTATAAAGTAGCTGTTTTTCCACTCATTAAAAAGTATCACCGTGAAAAAGCAGAAGAAATATTTACGTTTATTAGTGATTTCTTCCCAACAACATACGATGAAAGTGGAAATATTGGAAAACGCTATAGACGTCAAGATGCGATTGGAACACCGTTTGTTATAACAATTGATGATGATGGTAGAGACAATGATATATTTACAGTTAGAGATAGAGATACCATGGAACAAGTCAAATTGAAAAAAGCTGACTTAGTCCCATATTTAATTAAAAAAACACGCTATCAATAAGGAGACTTAGATGCCTAGAATCAGCGAATCCACTATTAATGAAATACTGTCTAAAATAGACATCGTTGATCTCGTCAGCGAACAAGTAGCTCTTTCAAAGAAGGGAAAGAGTTATTTTGGTTTGTGCCCATTTCACTCAGAAAACACACCGAGTTTTTCCGTTGAACCCAACCGAAAAATCTTTAATTGTTTTTCCTGTGGTGAAAAAGGGAACGCTATTACCTTCTTACAAAAAACAAAAAATCTCTCATTCGTTGAAGCGGTCGATGCTCTTGCCGAACGCACAAATGTGCAACTAGACATCGATACCTATCAAAAAGAAGATCCCAATAAACCGTATTACACCATTAACCAAGAAGCACTGAATTTCTATAAAATGTTTTTAAATTCAACCAAAGAAGGTAAAACGGCTAGGTCTTACTTAAAACAACGCGACATCACTGAGGAAATGATTGATTATTTTGATTTAGGTCTGGCACCTAATGCGTATGACGTTCTCACTAAAACACTGACAAAAAAAGACATCTTACATGCTGATTTATTTGATTTAGGATTAATCAAACAAAATGATAAAGATGAATTTTATGATTTGTTTAGAGAACGCATCATGATTCCCATCAAAGATGAAAAAAATAACACCGTCGCCTTTAGTGGGAGAATATACACAAACAAAGATAACGCACCTAAGTATATAAACTCACCGCAAACAAAAGTGTTTACGAAAAGTGATGTTTTATATAATTTAAACAATGCGATCAAACACATTAAACAAAATAATCGGGCAATTTTATACGAAGGATATATGGATGTGTTTGCCAGTTACAAAGCAGATTTAAAAGAAGCAGTTGCCTCAATGGGAACATCGCTTACACGCAATCAAGTTTCATTAATTAAACGCTATACGGATAATATCGTAATTTGTTACGATGGCGATCCCCCAGGTATAGAAGCCGCTGGTCGCGCGATTAAACTGTGTAAAAGTGTTAATTTATCAATAAAAGTAGTTGTTTTACCTGATAAATTAGATCCTGATGATTATATTGAGAAACACGGTAAAAAAGCTCTTAATACCTACATAGAAAACAACTGGCTTGATCCAATTGAATTTAATTATCAAAAAGAAAATATGGACATTGATTTTTCTAAGATGCTTGATATAGAGCGCTTTAAAAAAACCATATTTGATTTAATTAAAAACACATCTCACAGTATCATTGAACGCTACATACAAAAACTAGCCACTGATACAGGTATTTCAGTTGAATCAATCAAACAAGATTTTTCTCAATATACCAAACGTAACTACAAAAATATCACCCGTCCACAAGTTGTGACAATTGAGATTGAAGATAAATACAAACAAGCAGAAATGAAGTTAATTAATTATTTTATTAAGAATAAAAAATATATTGTTAATTATCATAATGAGTTTGAAGAAATGTTTTTTATTGATCAACGGGTCTATGAACTAAAAAATAAAATTGAAGAATATTATCTTGAAATGGGAGATGATGTAGACTCCCTAGTTGACGTTGATCCCAAAGCTTATTTTGATGATGCACAACTAAACTTCTACAACATAAAAATAAAAAATCATCATCAAGTAGAACTGTATGACGAAGAATATCAAGATTTTATTGATGTGTTAAAAAAATATATTATTAACGTTAAAATAACAGATTATGAAAAAGAAATACAACTTTCAACGAGTAATACTGAAAAGATAAAACTCGCTGAATATCGTGATTTATTATTAAAGGAGGACAAACATGGATAAACGTAAAATTATTCAAGAATTAGTCGGTATTAGTAAGGTCAAAGGCTATGTCGAGAAAAGAGAAATCGAAAAGTATGCTGACAAGGGTACCGATAAACACCAAGAATTAATAGACCTACTCGAATCAAAAGAAATATCTGTCGTTAGTGAAGATGAAATGGTGACATATGAATATGAGGTTGAAGAAGACGATGATGAGCTTGGCGAAGAATTAGATCCCGGTATTGTCCTTGATTTAGACTTCAATAAAGAAATAGAAGAAGAATTATTACATGATAAATCATTTGATAACCAAATATCTATTAAAGTCGATGACCCTGTTAGAATGTACTTAAAAGAAATAGGACGTGTCGAGCTACTAACAGCTGAACAAGAAGTGGAATATGCTTCAGCTATTGAAGCAGCTGTGCAAGCAAAAGCAGAGTTTGAAGCCTTAAAAGAAGGCGGAGAAGACATCTCAAGTGACAAGAAAAAACAACTTGAAAAAGTTATTTTTCAAGGAGAACTCTCTCGCTCTAAATTAATTGAAGCAAACTTACGTCTTGTGGTATCAATCGCTAAACGCTACGTGGGACGCGGCATGCAGTTTTTAGATTTAATTCAAGAAGGAAACATGGGTCTAATGAAAGCTGTGGGAAAATTTGATCATACCAAAGGATTTAAATTTTCAACATACGCCACCTGGTGGATTAGACAAGCAATCACCCGCGCGATTGCCGATCAAGCACGTACAATCCGCATTCCTGTACATATGGTTGAAACAATTAATAAACTTGTTCGTACGCAACGTCAACTCGTTCAAGAACTTAAACGAGAACCTAAACCAGAAGAAGTTGCTGAAGAAATGGGCATTTCTGTTGATAAAGTACAAGTCATTCAGAAAGTCGCCCAAGAACCCATCAGTTTAGAATCGCCTGTTGGTGAAGAAGAAGACTCATCACTCGGTGATTTTATCCCCGATAATGACACGCTTACACCGATGGAAGAAACCGCAAAAGAATTATTAAAACGCGAATTAGATGATGTATTGGAATCACTCACAGACCGTGAAGAAAAAGTACTAAGAATGCGCTTTGGTCTACTAGATGGTAGAACACGTACACTCGAAGAAGTCGGACGTGAGTTTGGCGTCACACGTGAACGCATCAGACAAATAGAAGCCAAAGCACTCCGTAAATTACGCCACCCATCACGCAGTAAAAAACTCAAAGACTTTATGGGTGACAAATAAGTGAAATTGTCAAAACGCCTGCAAGCATGTTTAAACTATACAAGAAAATTTAATAATCTCGCAGACATTGGCACCGACCATGCTCTTTTACCAATCGAAGCCGTTAAAGAAGGGTATGTGTATAAAGCACAAGCAATTGATAATAAATATGGACCCTTTCTCCGTGCCACCAAAAACGTAAAAGCTTATGACTTAAAAGATAAAATTAAAGTTAAACTTGGTGACGGATTAGAAAAAATAGAAGCAGACACCGATGTCGCAGTCGTTAGTGGCCTTGGAGGGTCTACTATGCGTGATATTTTATTGGCTAAAGCTAATTTATCACTGAAACGCATTATCCTTAATGCCAACAATAATCCTTACCAAGTCCGCGCTATTTTAAGCCAAATCGATTATCACATTATCGATGAACTTGTCATTAAAGAAGCAGGTAAATATTATTTTCTTATAGTTTTAGAACCAAGTTTTACCCCTTTAACAAAACAAGAAGTATTATTTGGACCCGTCAATTTAAAAGAAAAAACACACTTTTTTAAAGAATATTATAAAAAAGAACTAAAGAATTACGAATCAATTTTAACGCAAATTGAACAAGCCAAAGACAAGAAGCCCATCCAACAACAAATCACGGAAATAAAAGAGGTGCTTTCATGAGTGAAATACGTCATATTTTAAATAAAAAATTTCCCGAAGAACTCGCCAATGATTGGGACAATGTTGGTTTACAAATTGGGACGTTTGATAAAGAGATAACAACGATTTTATTAAGTTTAGATTTAACCCCTGATGTGATTAAGGAAGCCAAAGATAACAACGCAGAATTAATTATTACACATCATCCCTTGTTGTTTACCCCCATCAAACAAATTGATTATAATACCCCAACAGGTAAAATGATCCATGAACTAATCCAAGCGAATATTACACTTTATGTCATGCATACTAATTTTGATATTGCCCGCGGTGGATTAAATCATACTTTAAGTAATCTATTAGGACTCAACAATCTAAAAATCTTAGAGTATGAAACTGAAACAGATGGCATAGGTCTCATTGGAGAAATTGAAGAACAACCACTTAATGACTTTATTAAAGTCGTTAAAAACGCCTTTAATTTAGAACATCTTAAACTCATCACCAACAACGAACAACAAAGCATCACAACCGTCGCTCTTTGTGGTGGCAGTGGCCATTCTTTGATTGAAGCGGCCTATAACAAACAAGTAGATGTTTATATTACAGGGGATATTAGACACCATGATGCCTTACTTGCTAATTCACTCGATTTAACTGTAATAGACGTTGGACACCACGTTGAAACACTAGGGTTACCAACCATTAAAAAAACCCTGCAAGAAGCAGGACTTAAACAAACTATACTTATAAGTACTTTTAACACCAATCCATTTGAACTAAAATAGAAAAAAAAGACTCCAAGAGTCTTTTTTTTTAGTTTTGTTTGATTTATACTTCTGAGATAGCCTCTACAGGACAAACTACTTCACATGCCCCACAATCGATACAAGCATCTTCGTCAATAACGAAAATATCTCCTTCTTCAATACAATCAACAGGACATTCAGCTACACATGCTGCGCATGCAATACATTCATCTGAAATTCTTCTTGCCATATTTATTCCTCCTATCTTTAAATTCACTATAATTTTAACGCAAATAAACAAAAATGTAAACATTATTTATTGAAAATATTGATTAATTATATCTTTTTTAGATATAATTTACGGTTTGTTCCAAATAAAGTATTTTGCTTTAACACTTGTTTTTAAGAGAATTATCTTGTACAATTATTAATTGATAGGAGTGATAATTATGGAACTACAAGTATGGGTATTTATTATTTACTTAGTACTCGCATTACTAGCGGGTGGTGTGATTGGATTTTTCATATCACAATGGTATTTTAAACGTTATTTAAAGAAAAACCCACCAGTTAATGAAAACATGATTCGTGCAATGATGTCACAAATGGGACGTAAACCATCTGAGAAACAAGTAAGACAAGTCATGAAATCAATGAATCAGGCAAAATAATGCAAAAATAAAAACCTTTCGATTGAAAGGTTTTTTCTTTAAAGCCAATATGTCTTTGTTTCATCGTCATTTAATAAGCGTTTAATATTTGTGTGATGTCTAAAAATAATTAAAATAAAGAATAACACAACATAAAATAACATGGTATCATAGATAGGTAGACCATATTCATTAAACACAAGTGCAATTAAAATTGCACTAAAGGCTCCAATCATACTAGCAAGAGAAACATATTTTGTGAGTTTAAGGGTGCTAAAGAAAAACACAGCCATAATTAATGCATACAGTGGATTAAATGCAATCATTGATCCCACCGTTGTTGCGACGGCTTTTCCACCACCAAAGTTAATATAAATTGAATACACATGTCCCAGTGCAGCTGCAACCCCATAAGCTAGAGGGTGTAACATATCAGCTCCAAAGACATTTAAATTAACAAGCAAGACAATAATTCCGCCTTTAAATACATCTAATATAACAACCAAGAGCCCAACATGTCGTCCTAAAAATCGTAGTGCATTGGTACCACCTGGATTACCACTACCGTGGTTTCTAACATCAATTCCCTTATATTTTTTCCCTAAAATAATCGAAAACGGAATAGCTCCAATAAAATAGGCTATCACTAAGAGTCCGAATTTTAAGAACATACTAATCAACTCCATATTTTTGAATAACATAAAATATTATAACATACCAAATTAAAATTTACACTACAAAAAACAAAATGATTTTGATATAATTAAACAGGTAATTAGATGAAGGAAGTGACTCGATGGAACAAACAACATACACAGCAGAATCAATTCAGATACTAGAAGAATTAGACGCAGTTAGAAAACGACCCGGAATGTATATTGGTTCAACAGATGGTCGAGGACTGCATCATTTAGTGTGGGAAATATTAGATAATTCAATTGATGAAATACTTGCTGGTTATGGAGATTATATTGAAGTAACCATAAAAGAAGATAATTCAATCATCATAGAAGATAATGGACGTGGTGTTCCAATTGGACAACACAACACGGGTAAAAGTGCTGTTGAAATTATCTTTTCACGATTACATGCTGGAGGTAAATTTGGCCAAGAAGGTGGCTATAAAGTTTCTGGCGGATTACATGGTGTTGGTGCAAGTGTTGTCAATGCGTTATGTGATTTTGTTGATGTTACAATCAACCGTAATGGTGAAACACACCAGATTAGTTTTAAAGATGGTGGCCGAAAAGTATCTAAACTTACGAAAATTAAAAATACCCGTAAAACGGGAACAAGCGTCTGGTTTAAACCAAACAGTGAGATCTTCAGTACAACGGTTTTTAATTTTCAAGCGATATCTGAACGTTTAAGAGAAAGCGCCTTTTTATTAAAAGGCTTACGCGTAAAACTGATAGATGAACGCGCAGGATTAGAAGAAGAATATCATTATGAAGATGGTATCATCTCGTATCTAGATTTCTTAAATGACGATCGAAAAGTCATTCATGATCCAAAGTTTTTTGAAGGTCAAGCACACGATATAGAAGTCGAAGTTGCCTTCCAATTTACCAAAACCTATTCTAATAAAATAATTTCATTTGTGAACAATGTTCGTACACAAGATGGTGGAACCCATGAAACAGGGTATAAATCAGCCTTCACTAAATTATTTAATGAGTATGGTGAACGTGTTGAACTACTTAAAAATGGTAATAAATTAGATGGGGCAGATATTAGAGAAGGATTAACAACCATTCTCAGTATCCGTATCCCCGAACAATTACTTCAATTTGAAGGACAAACAAAAAATAAATTAGGAACCCCCGTTGCTCGTACAGCGGTTGAACAAGTTGTGGGAGAAAAACTTAAATACTTTTTTGAAGAAAACAGTAATTTAACTTATACGTTAATCGAAAAAGCAATTAAGGCCCAAAATGCACGCGATGCAGCTAGAAAAGCACGTGAAGAAGCACGACTCGAAAAGAAAAAGCGTCGGAAAGAACCTAATTTAAGTGGTAAATTATCCCCTGCTCAAGGCAAAAATAAAGATAAAAATGAACTATACTTAGTTGAGGGAGATAGTGCTGGCGGTAGTGCTAAACAAGGTAGAGACCGTCGTTTTCAAGCCATCTTACCCTTGCGAGGTAAAGTTATTAATACAGAAAAAGCTAAAATTGAAGATGTGTTAAAAAATGAAGAAATCAATACCATTATCCACACCATAGGTGCAGGACTTGGTCCTGATTTTGATATTGAAAAATGTAATTATGATAAAGTTATTATCATGACAGATGCCGATACAGATGGGGCACATATTCAAGTATTACTTTTAACCTTTTTCTTCCGTTATATGCGCGAACTCGTTGAAGCTGGAAAAGTATATATTGCTTTACCACCACTCTATAAATTCACGCGTAAATGGCGAGGTAAAACGTATATAGATTATTTATGGAATGACGAACAACTAGAAAAATTAACAAACAAATATAAATCGTTTAATATTCAACGTTACAAAGGACTCGGAGAGATGAATGCCGATCAACTTTGGGAAACGACAATGAATCCAAACAAACGCACATTAATTCAGGTTAATATTGATGATTTAGCAGAAGCGGATCAACAAATCAATATTCTGATGGGCAATAAAGTTGAACCAAGACGTGATTGGATTGAAACAAATGTCGTCTTTACAAACGAAGACAATTTTACCTTATAAGGCAGTGATTTTATGGCAAGCAAAGTAATTAAAGACATCAATGATTTTGTAGATAAGAATATTCAAAATGAAAACTTAGAAAAAATTGTTGGCGATCGTTTTGGTCGTTATTCAAAATATATTATTCAAGACCGTGCGTTACCCGATGTACGTGATGGGTTGAAACCCGTACAACGACGCATCCTTTTTTCTATGTATAAACTCGGGATGTTTTCCAATAAACCCTTTAAGAAAAGTGCTCGTATTGTTGGGGACGTTATTGGGAAGTATCATCCACATGGTGATACATCTGTTTATAACGCAATGGTTCGCTTATCACAATATTGGAAAACATCCAATTTATTAGTTGATATGCATGGTAACAAAGGATCAATCGATGGTGATAGCCCAGCAGCAATGCGTTATACTGAAGCACGCATGTCTAAAACAAGTGAAATGTTACTTAAAGACATAGAATTTCAAACGGTTGACTTTATTCCAAACTTTGACGATGAAGAATACGAACCAACTGTGCTACCAGCACGTATTCCCAATTTATTACTCAATGGGGCAACAGGAATTTCGGCAGGATATGCCACAGAAATTCCCCCGCATAACACCGATGAAATAATCACAGCCGTTATCAAACGTTTGAAAAATCCTAAAATGGAACTTGATGCATTACTTGAGATTGTTAAGGGGCCAGATTTTCCAACTGGGGCAATTGTCCAAGGAAAAAAACAAATAAAAAAAGCGTTTGAAACAGGACGCGGACGTATCAAAATTAAATCAAAAGCAACAATTGACGATCAACTGATTATTGTTACAGAAATACCGTATGAAGTAAATAAAGCGAACCTGGTTAGAAAAATTGATGATATTCGTCTAAAAAAGAAAATTGACGGGATAGATTATGTACGTGATGAATCAGACCGCACAGGACTTAGAATCGTTGTTAAAGTATCAAAAGATTTTGATCCTGTAGCAATTTTAAAGTTTTTACATCGCAAAACCAATCTCACCAAAACATACAATTACAATATGGTTGCAATCGATAATAAACGACCGAAGTTAATGAGTTTATTTGAAATTTTAGATGCTTATATTTTACATCAAAAAGAAGTGATTACCAATCGCTCTAATTTCAAACTCAGAAAAGCAAAAAAACGTCTGCATATTGTCGATGGAATTATCCGTCTTATGGAAGTCATTGATCAAGTAATTGCATTAATTCGTATTTCTAAAAATAAAAAACAAGCTAAATCTAAAATCAAACAAGAATTTGATTTTTCAGAAGAACAAGCAGAAGCAATTGTGACATTGCAATTATATCGTTTATCAAGTACTGATATTAAAGCTTTAGAAAGTGAAAAATCAGCTTTAAATAAAGAAATAGATCAACTCAATAAAATATTAAATACCGAATTGGAATTAGAAAAAGTTATTATCAAAGAATTACGAAAATTCCAAAAACAACTAGATACTACACGTAGAAGCGAAATAGAAGAAGAAATTGAAACCTTTAAAGTAGCTGAAGAAAAATTAATTTCTGAAGAACACGTTGTTGTAGGAATTACAAAAGAGGGCTACATTAAAGCAGCATCTAAACGTTCACATAGCGCAACTGAATCAACGATGTTGAAAGAAAATGATTCCTTCTTATTTGAAGACGTCGTATCTAACTTAGATACGATGCTGATTTTTACCAACTTAGGAAATTACATTTATCTTCCGGTCTATAAAATTCCTCGCTATAAATGGAAAGAACTCGGAACTCACATTAATAACATTGTCGAACTTGAACAAGAAGAAAAAATTATAAAAATTATTCAAGTGTCTGATTTTGAAGCAGATAAAACCTTGCTCTTTGTCACAAAAGACAATTTAATTAAACAAACAAAACTTAAAGATTTTGATGTTGCACGCTATACCCGTCCAATTAAAGCCATTCAACTAGATGAGGGTAATGAAGTAGTGAGCATTGATATTACCAAAGAACATAACGGTGAGTTACTTATTATTTCAAAACGCGGTAAAGCACTCCGTTTCAATGCCGAAGATATCTCAATCACCTCAACGATCGCTAAAGGAATGAAAGCACAAAATATGTCTCCAAGAGATGAATTAACTGTGGGACTTTATTTAAAAGACTTTCATGATTTGCTATTGCTCACCAACCGAGGAACGATTAAACGAATGAGTCTATCTGATATTGAAAAGAAAAAACGAACAAACAAAGGCGTACAGTTATACAAAGTCGTTAAATCTAATCCCTATTACGTGGTTGATGCCAGTTTACTCAATGAAACACAGTATAAAGACCGTGCATCAGTTGTTGTTACTACAACGAATACAGCCGTTAAATTTAATGCCTTTAAGTTTAAAACAGATACCACAGAAAATGGTCGAACATTTATTAAGAAAAAAGCAGGAACACCGAGGTTTATTAACTTAGAACAACTTGAAGAAAATCCCGATTATCCACCGCTTAGTGCCTACACAAGACAAGACGATAAAGAAGATATACAACAAAAACTCTTTGACTAACAAATTAAGAAGTGCTGAGCACTTCTTAATTTTCATGTTCAGTTGACTTTAAATGACTATAAAAAAACACTAAATTAATTGGAAAATAGACATTAATATAGTAAAATGAAGATATCTATGGAGTAATTGAGGTGACAGGATGAAATGTTTGACAAATTTAAATAAGATGCAAATCCCCAATGATGTGATAAAAAATTATTTAACACTTTATAAATCGATTGGGATTAACGCTCATAACCACCGACTATTAGAAAAAGATTATGACGCAATTAATCAACAGACTGTGCTAAATAATACCTATTATTTTGCCAAGTTTTTTGATATTGATGTGAGTGATACACGCTTTAAATCACTTTGTTATCGTGATAACAAAGCAAAAAATAACACAGAACGTTTAGTAAAAAATATTCGATTAGCTTTTAAAAAAATTCATGACGATCTTGATTCGTTTCATTTATTAGCAACAGAAATACAAGATCTTTTAACCTTTTTGTACAAAGGCATTTTAACGAAGGACAAACTTAGATTTCGTAAACTAGATAAAAAGATTAAAACATCTTTATTAGATACCTCTATTACAACAACAAGGGAATCCCTTGAACAAATGATTAAACTGTTTAATCAAGCCAAAAACAACAGCAACTATGAAATTTCGCTGATTATCACAGCCTTTTACATTGATTTTATAAAAATACAACCATTTTTAGAAAAAAATGAAGAAATAGCGATACTCATTCTTTATATTTTATTACTTGATAATGGTTATGAAGTGTATGAATATATTAACTTTTTTGAATTTCTAGCCAATCAAAAAAAGGAGTTTCATGATACCTTCTTAAAATCTAGTTTTAACTGGATTGAAGGATTTGCTCAGTTTTTACCGATGCATCGGTATTTCTTGAACATATCGTTAAAATCATATGACCGTTTAAATGGATTAGTCAGAGATTATAAATTCGACAAAGATTTAAATAAATCTGATAATGTGGAAAACACGATTTATAAATTACAAGATGTATTTCGTAAAAATGATATTCGTAAGAAACACCCATATATCTCTGATTCAACGATCAATAGAACATTAAGAAGACTTAGAGATGAAGGTGTTATAAGACCCACTGGCAAAGGTAGAAGTGCTAAGTGGATACGATTAAAAGATCGCTCAAGCACCAAACGCTCTTTTGAACAACTTGATTTAAAATTGTAGGTGATTAAATGGACTTAATTATTGATGAAATTATTAACAATGCGATTAAAGAAGATATTCCAACGCTGGATATAACCTCAGATAACTTATTTGCTGAGCAAGAATATGAAGGCGTTTTAATTGCTAAACAAACGGGTGTTATTAGTGGGATGATGGTGTTCAAACGTGTGTTTGAAATTATGGATGCCTCTGTGACGATTAAAATTATTAATGGTGATGGCTCACATGTGGATACAGGAGATATATTAGCAATTATCAAAGGAAAAGCTAAATCTATTTTAAAATCAGAACGACTTGCACTCAATATCTTACAACGCATGAGTGGGATTGCGACACTTACAAACAAGTTTGTTAAGAAGACGTTAAATACGAATGCAAAAATACTTGATACACGAAAAACCACCCCCAATTTACGCTATTTAGAAAAAATGGCTGTCAGACACGGTGGTGGCACCAATCATCGATTTAGTTTAAGTGATCAAGTCATGATTAAAGACAATCACATCAAAGCGGTAGGAAGTATTACAAAGGCAGTAACTAAAATAAAAGCGTCCGTTAAAGACACCGTTAAAATAGAAGTGGAAGTTGAAACAATGGCGCAATTCAAAGAAGCATTAAATACCGCTTGTGATATTATAATGTTAGATAATATGAGTAATGAATTAATGCGACAATGTGTAATTTTAAATGATCACCAAAAACAACTTGAAGCCAGTGGTAATATGACACTTGATCGGATTGAATCTGTTAGTCAAACCGGAGTTGACTTTATTAGCGTTGGTAAACTAACCCACTCCTATGAAGCATTAGACATTAGTTTAAAATTTTAAGAGGTAAAAAAATGACATTAAAACAACTAAAACAGACCCTAATCACAGCCATCAAAGAAAGTTTAAAAAAACAACCGTATTATACTGAAACTGTCCAAATAAATTTAGAAGTACCAAAAGATGAAACCAACGGTGATTTTTCCACCAATATTGCAATGCAATATGCCAGATATGCTAAAAAATCACCAAGAGACGTTGCTGCTGATATCATTGAAACACTTGACATAACTGGTTGTAACGTCAAAGAAACAACCATAGCTGGACCTGGTTTTATTAACTTTTTCATCGATAAAACATTCTTACTAAAAACCATTGCTATTATCAATGAACAACAAACATATTATGGCTCGTCCCCTAAAAAAACAGATGAACGTCTCAATATTGAGTTTGTGAGTGTTAACCCAACAGGCGCACTCCATGTGGGCCATGCAAGAGGAGCTGCAGCGGGTGATGCCCTTTGTAGAATATTAACCAAAGCAGGCTATAACGTGACGAAAGAATATTATGTGAACGATGCCGGAAATCAAATCACAAACTTAGCTAAAAGTATTGAAGCACGATATAAACAACTGTTTGATATTAAGATAGATATACCAGAAGATGGGTATCATGGAAAAGAAATTATTGAAGTGGCTGAAAAAATTAAAGAACAAGAAAATGACTCCTATCTTACAGGCGATCATTTATCTTTCTTTAAAGAGTATGGCGTAACGTATTTACTAGATAATTTAAAACGTGATCTGAAACGTTTTAACGTGAAGTTTGATGTGTGGTTTTCTGAACAAACATTGTATGATGAAGAACTCGTATCAAAAACAGTTGCTACTTTAAAAGAAGCAGGATACACTTATGAAGAAGATGGCGCAACTTGGTTAAAAACAAGCCTTTATGAGGATGAAAAAGACCGCGTTATTATTAAAAGTGATGGAACATATACCTATTTAACACCTGATATAGCGTACCATAAAAATAAATTAGACCGTGGTTTTACCAAATTAATTGATATATTAGGTGGCGATCACCACGGATATATTGATCGTTTACAAGCAGCCATTAGAATGGTCGGCGGTAAAGAAGACGCTTTAGAAGTTGAAATCTTACAAATGGTAAAAGTCTTACAAGATGGGAAAGAAGTCAAAATGTCAAAACGTAGTGGAAAAGCCATCACGCTAATAGATTTATTAGATGAGGTTGGAAAAGATCCTATTCGTTTCTTTTTTGCGGCTAGAAGTCTCAATACACAAATGGATTTAGATTTAGACCTTGCCATCAGACAAACCAATGAAAACCCCGTATATTATACCCAATATGCGCATGCTAGAATTCATAGTATCTTTGATAAAGCTCAAGAAGAAGGCTATAAAATCACAGACTTACCAAACACCTTTTCCACCATCAAATCGAAACAAGCCTTTGATTTAATCACAGAACTAGCCAATTACCCTGAAATC
Organism: Candidatus Izemoplasma sp.; assembly: GCA_021736205.1. GTDB lineage: Bacteria > Bacillota_I > Bacilli_A > Izemoplasmatales > Izemoplasmataceae > JAIPGF01. The sequence goes on along the minus strand of JAIPGF010000001.1, from coordinate 105,786 downwards.
ATTTCCATTGCAAGTGATAAACGTGAACCCCATAAACTAACCAATTACATTATTGCACTTGCCTCAGCATTTCATACCTACTATAACGCAGAACAAATTGTCGTTGATGACAAACAACATACATTAGAGCGTCTTGCTTTACTTAATGCTGTAAGAATCGTTTTAAAAGATGCCTTAAGTTTAATTGGAGTAAGCGCACCAATCCATATGTAATAAAAAAAGATAGGTGACTAAAATGTCAAAATGGACCATTAAAAACGATCAGCTAAATCAAACTGATTTAGTAAATGAAATTTATAGTTCACGGGGAATTACTAACTACGAAGAACAATTTCAACTCACAGAAGAAGCCTATGATGATCCCTATTTATTCCAGCCAATGAAAAAAACAGTCGACCGTATTTCACTGGCTATTCAAAAAAATGAAAAAATATTAATCTATGGCGATTATGATGTTGATGGGATTACCTCAACATATCTGCTTTATGATACCATTAAAAACATGGGGGGTAATATTTCATTTGATATTCCCAACCGCTTTGTGGATGGCTATGGGTTAACTGCCAATAAAGCGTATGAAATCATTAATGATGAATTTACGTTAGTTATAACAGTCGATAACGGTATTAAAAGTGTAGAAGAAGCGACTATTTTCAAAGAAAATAACGTCGATTTTATCATCACTGATCATCATAAATCACAACACCAACCCGATGCCTTCTCTATAATACACACAGAATATAGTGACTACCCATTTAAACCACTCGCCGGCGTAGGAGTCGCATTTAAAGTAGCCCAAGCATTAATTGGAGAAGAAGCCTATATTTATAACGAAGTGGCAGCCTTAGGAACTGTGGCAGATATGATGCCCCTTGTCGATGAAAATAGAGCGATTGTTAATGTTGGACTCAAACAAATGAGATTCCCGACCAATCTCGGATTAAGAGAACTTTTAAGATTTTTAGAGATAGATTTTCCCTCGGTGTCTGACATTCAATATAAAATAGCACCACGCATTAATAGCTGTGGTCGCATGAAAAGTGCGAAACTCGCTGTTAAACTGTTGCTTTCTAAAACAAAACGTGAAGCACTAAGAACGATTCGTGAAATAGAAGAATTAAACAACAAACGTAAAAAACTAACCAAAGTACTGTATAACGACACAATTAAGCATTTAGACACCTCTAAGCCAAGTATCATCACCGCCTCTAAACGTATGCATGAAGGCGTACTAGGGATTGTCGCAAGCAGACTCGCCAATGAGTATTTAAAAACAGCCGTCGTTTTAAAAGAAGACGAATTTACCTACAAAGGAAGCATTCGTTCTTATAATGGCGTTAACACCATTCTTATTTTACGTCAATTAAAAGATATTCTAATGCGTTTTGGTGGGCATAAGAATGCTGCTGGTTTAGAATTTAAAAAAGACTATTTCAAAGAATTTAAACAACGATTTAATGATTTAATCCCCCAGACAGACGATATCGCAGTCCAAGAAGCAGAAGGTAAAATTGATATTTATACATTAGACATCAAACAAATCGAAGCGCTTAGTAAATATGATCTAAAAGATTGTTTGTTTGTTTTTGAGAATATATTCGTTAAAAAAACCTTTTTGATTCAAAATGAACACACAAAACTTAATTTAGATTATCAAAATGAAGCAATCTTCTTTAATAACACCACCCTCTATAACAAACTAAAAGATGTTAATTATGTGTCGTTACTTGGAAGACTCGACACCAATACGTTTAGAAACAAAACAAAAAAACAAATTATTATAGAAGATTATTTAATAAAGTAACCTTTTAAAGCACCGTAAAATACCGTATAATAGACTATATTTAAAAATTATTTTGGAGGAAGCAAATGAATTTAAAAGACTATATCACAAACGTACCTGACTTTCCTAAAAAAGGCATTCAATTTAAGGATATAACCCCCCTCATTGCGAATGGAAAGGCCTTTAGATATGCCACCTTACAATTTAAAAAATTCGCTAAAGAAATAGATGCCGATATTATCGTTGGTCCAGATGCGCGAGGATTCATTTTCGGATGTCCACTAGCTTATGAACTTGAAATCGGATTTATCCCTGTTAGAAAACCAGGTAAATTACCACGAGAAACAATTGAATATAGTTATGACTTAGAATATGGTTCAAATACATTATGCCTTCATAAAGGCGATATTAAGCCAGGTCAACGCGTATTGATTATTGATGATTTACTCGCAACCGGTGGTACCATGGAAGCAACAATTAAACTGGTTGAAGAATCTGGCGCAATAGTTGCTGGGCTCGCCTTTTTAGTTGAGTTAGAAGCCTTAAATGGAAAAGAAAAATTAAATGGACACAAATATATAACGCTAATGTCTTATTAAGGACGTGATTTAATGATTGATCCCACCATTGATAAATTACTAGAAAAAATCACCTATATTAAAAATAAAAAACATCTTAAACTAATTAAAGATGCCTTTTTGTATGCCGAAAAATTTCATAAAGGACAAAACCGTAAATCAGGGGAAGAATACATTGTTCATCCACTAAATGTAGGCTTTATTTTAGCGGAATATCAAAGTGATCCTGAAACCATTATCGCAGGATTATTGCATGATGTGATTGAAGATACCGATGTCACGCATGAAGACATCAGTGAAAAATTTAGTGAAGAAGTTGCGGTTGTTATTGAAGGGGTCACTAAACTAGGACAATATAAATATAACGGGCAAAATCAAGAACAACAAAAGCTAGATGTGCAAGCGAAAAACTACCAAAAAATGTTACTTGCTATGGCTCAAGACATCCGTGTTGTGATTGTAAAACTGGCTGATCGTCTTCATAATATTCGCACACTTGAAGCACTTAGACCCGAAAAACAACTTAGAATCGCCAAAGAAACAATGGCGATTTATGCCCCACTTGCACACCGTCTGGGGATGTATGTCATGAAAGCAGAACTCGAAGATACCTGCTTTAAATATATAAATCCGACTAAATACAAACGCATCGCCCGTTTAATCGCAGATAAAAAACATAACCGTCAAGCAGATTTAAATCGTATGCAAGAGGACTTACAAGATCTACTTAAAGAAAATAAATTAAAGTCTAACATCAAAGGACGTATTAAAAACATTTATTCTGTGCATAAAAAAATGGTTGATCGTAAAAAAGATTTTGAAGAAATTTATGATCTTTTAGCGGTCAGAATCATTGTTGATAATATTGAAAAATGTTATCGAACAATTGGTATAATTCATTCAAATTATACCCCAATTCCTAATCGCTTCAAAGATTATATCGCCATGCCTAAACCAAACTTGTATCAATCATTACATACAAGTGTTATTTCTAAAGGAAAAATTTATGAGATACAAATTAGAACAGAAGAAATGGATCATATTGCTGAATATGGTGTTGCTGCACACTGGGCATATAAAGAAACCAATGCGAAACAACGTAAAATGACCAAAGAAGCAACACAAAAACTCAAATGGTATGGTGACTTAGTAGAATTCACCAAAGAAAGTGAAGATGATTCAGAAGTATTAAACCTATTAAAAGATGATATCTTTCAATCAAATGTCTATGTCTTTACACCAGATGGAGACATCATTGATTTACCGAAAGGTTCTACCCCGATTGATTTTGCCTTTAGAATTCATACACAAGTTGGGTTACAAACAATTGGTGCCTTAGTGAACCAAAAGATTGTCCCCCTTGATTATCAACTTGAAACCGGAGATATTGTTAATATCAGAACGTCTAAAAATTCCTTTGGACCCAATGATAACTGGTTAAAAATTGTTAAAACATCAAACGCTAAATCTAAAATTAAAAACTTTTTAAATAAACGTCGTAAAGAAAGTTTGATTGATATTGGGAAACAAGATTTTCAAAAACAAATGCGCTCAGAAAATATTAAACTTACTGTAACAGATGACATTGTAGAAGAACTCTTTTCTCACAAAGGAGCCCATACCGTTGAACAACTGTATTATGAAATAGGTAAAAATACTATTTCACCAGGTCATGCTATTAACGCACTTCGTGGAAATAAGATATATACTGATGAAGAACTCATAAAAAAAATTAATAAACAAGCCTACTTTGAAGCAGACAACGAACAAAATATTGTCGTCGAAGGACTTGATAATCCCAGTGTTAAACTATCCAATTGTTGTAGCCCAATTCCGGGAGATGACATTATTGGCTTTGTCACAAGAGGATCAGGGATTGCGGTACACCGCAAACAATGCAACAATGTCCAATCCTTTGATAAAGAACGTTTAATTAAAGTACATTGGGGAAATAAAAACGATAATCGTTTCGTGGTAAACTTAAAAGTCATCGTTGAAAATAGAGATAATGTCTTAGGTGACATTATTAGTGCCATTACCACAACAGATGGTAAAGTAAACCAAGTTGCCGCATCAACCCAAAACAACGTTGAAGCAATTATCAAAGTTAAAGTTGCTATTTTATCAACTAAACAATTAAAGGACATTATTGAAAAAATCCAAAATGTTTCAGGTATCTACAGCATTCAAAGGATGATGAAATAATGAAGGTTGTTGTTGAACGTGTTAAAAACGCTTCGTGCACTGTAAATAATCACTGTATTAGTAAGATCGATAAAGGCTTATTATTACTTATAGGTCTTGCGAAAGGTGATACAAAAGAAGACGTCGAAAAATTAGCTAAAAAAATAAGTAAATTACGTATTTTTGAAGACAAAAACCAAAAACTAAATTTAAACATCAAGCAAGTCAATCAAGCTATCTTATCAATTTCTCAATTCACCTTACTGGCTGATACAAAAAAAGGTAATAGACCATCATTTACAGACGCTATGCCACCCAAAAAAGCCCAAGAACTATATCGTTTCTTTAACAAATTATTGCGTGATACATACAAAATTCCAACGCAAGCAGGGGTCTTTGGAGAGTATATGGACATCACACTAACAAACGACGGACCTGTGACACTTATTTTAGAGGAGAACCATGATTAGACAATTAACTGAAAAAGATAAAGAATTAACGTTATCATATCTATATAATGAACCAACCTATAATATTTTTTTATCGGAGATATCGAACATAACGGAATGGAAAATTCTTACCAAAAAGTTTATGGAGACATCGATAAAAATGTGTTGAAAAGTATCTGGCTTTTTTACCGCGATAATGTCATATACTACACTAAAAACGCAGAATTTAATACCGATTATATCCCACTGATAAAAAAGCATAAATTCACAAAAATTAGTGGTAAAGAGTCTGTCTTAAAACCCCTTTTAGAACATTTTCCTGAACTAAATCCAGAGCTGTTTTATTTTTTAAAAGCAGACAAATTAACTGTCCCCTTCCAACAAGATGAACAAATTATTGAAGTTCAAACAGAGGAACAAATGGGTGATTTACACGATATTTTAAAAACAATTGAGGAATTTGACGTCTATAACAATCAAACAAAGAAAGAGTTTATCGCTCAAAAAAAACCTCATTAAAAATGGGGGTTACATTACTTTACAAAGTAAATGGTATCCCAGCCGCAACAGTTGCTACCACCGCAGAAACAACACAAAATGCTATGGTTGTAGCCGTCGCAACAAAAAAGGAGTTTAGAAACCAAGGACTCGCATCACAATTAATGACACACTTGATGCATCATTATTTTACAATAAAAAATAAACATCTGTGTCTCTTTTTTGATAACCCAGACGCAGGAAAAATATATAAAAGACTAGGGTTTAAAGACCTTGGAACTTGGATCATGGCAGGTAAAAAATGAAAAAAATAACCTTACCCATTATTACCACAAAACGCTTATTACTTAGGCCGCTTAAAAAAACTGATAAAGAGGCTATTTTTGCCTACGCCAAATTACCTAATGTCGGTCCACTTGCTGGATGGAAACCCCATGATTCGATTGAAGATACCAATGACTTTATCAAGTTTTCGTTTGATAAACAAGAATTCGGACAACCTGGTGTTTATGTCATCACCTTAAAATTTTCAAGCAAAGTAATTGGTACAATCGAACTTCATTCTTACAAAGGACATAAAGCAGAAATAGGCTTTGTCTTACATCCTGATTATTGGAATAAAGGCTTCATAACAGAAGCAGCTAAAGCAATTATTATATACGGATTTGAACACCTTGAATTACGCCGTATTCAGTATTGTCATTTTCCGCATAATAAAACAAGTGAACATCTGGCGCAAAAACTTGATTTTACCTATGAAGGGATTATGCGTAATGCTTTTTTGCTCTATACAAACGAATCACTTGATGATGTCGTTTACTCAATTACCATCCAAGATTACAACAATCAACAATTATCTTGGTTAAAGACCTTTAAAAAGACTGTTTCTATTGACTATGATTAAAAATCATAGTATACTTTAACTGATATAAACTATGAGGAAGAATAGTACATATTATTGTTGTGTAAAGAGAGTAATCACTTGCTGAAACGATTACCATAACACTTATGGAAAGACACTTTCTACGGGCTTGAAAAAGACGTTTACTCGCGTTAAGAGTTAAGTGCCAATTTGGAATTAAGGTGGTACCGCGGAATATTTCGTCCTTAACATGTTTGTTTAGGGACTTTTTTATATTTAGGAGGAAGTTATATGCAACGAAAAATGAAAGGAACATACGATATCTTACCAAGCGAATCTAGTCGCTGGCAAGCTGTTGAACGCGCCATTCGTCGAGTTAGTAAAATTTATAACTACAAAGAAATTAGAACACCCATTTTTGAACAATCAGAACTCTTTCACCGTTCGGTCGGAGAGGACACAGACATTGTTAGTAAAGAAACATACGATTTTAAAGACAGAGGGGACAGAGATAATACTTTGCGTCCAGAAGGAACTGCCGGTGTTGTCAGAAGTGTCATAGAGAATAAATTGTATGCCGCTGACATTCCTGTACAAAAACTGTATTATATGGGACCGATGTTTCGTTATGAACGTCCCCAAAAAGGACGTTATCGCCAATTTCACCAATTTGGCGCAGAAGCCTTTGGGTCAAACTCACCTTTATTAGATGCTGAAATGATTAGTTATGCCGTGAGTGTGTTAAAATCACTCAAACTTAAAGAAGTAACGGTTAAAATCAATTCACTGGGTGATAGTCAAAGTAAAGAAGACTATAAAATAGCTCTACTAAATTATTTAGAACCCAATGTCAAACACTTATGCAAAGATTGTCAAACACGCTACAAAACCAATCCATTGCGTATTTTAGATTGTAAAGTAGACAAAGGCTCACTTGTATTAAAAGAAGCACCAAAACCACTTGATTATTTAACTAAGGAAAGTCAAGAACATTTCGATAATCTTGTTAAATATCTCGATCAAATGGATATTGCTTACACCATTGATAAAGCACTTGTACGCGGACTTGATTATTATACCCACACAGTCTTTGAAGTTGATGCCAATGTGTCATCATTAGGTGCCCAAAAAACACTCTGTGGTGGTGGACGCTACAACAATCTCGTTAATGACTTAGATGGACCAGATATTCCAGCTGTTGGATTTGCTTTCGGTATTGAACGCTTACTCCTTGCCTTAGAAAGCATTGACTATAAAGGCGATGCAGAATACATACACCTCTTTATGATGATTTTAGGCGACGACCAAAAAGAAGATGCGGCAAAAATGATACAACGCTGCCGACTTGGAGGTCTTTATGTGGATACTGATTTTCTTGATCGCAGTATGAAATCTAAATTTAATCAAGCTGAGTCTCACAACGCTAGATTTGTCGCAATATATGGCGCAAACGAAAAAGAAGCAAATACCATTAACATAAAAGATCAAGAATCAGGGATCCAAGAAACCATTGAAACAGATCAATTATATACCTATATTATGACCAAACTGATGGAGCCATCATCTAAATGTGAAACATGTGAAGATGATGACTGCGATGACTGTAGTTAAGGAGAGACTATGAAACGAACACACACAAACAATGAACTAAGACTAACCAATACAAAAGAAACCGTTGTTTTAAAAGGCTGGGTCGCTAAGAAACGTGACTTAGGTGGCTTGCTATTTATTGATTTACGTGATCGTACTGGGATAACACAACTTGCATTTAATCCCTCATCTACACTATACGAAAAAGCTCTAACATTGAAAAACGAATATGTCATTGAAGTGACAGGAACCGTCATTGAACGACAAAGTAAAAACGATAAGTTACCAACAGGGGACATTGAAGTAACCGTTACAAAATTAACTATTTTAAATACCTCTAAGCAACCGCCAATTTACATTAAAGATGACGCTGACACACTAGAAGATACACGGCTTAAATATCGTTATTTAGACTTAAGACGTCCCACCTTACAACAAAACTTTCAAGTTAGACATCAAACAGCACAAGCTGTTCGTGAGTTTTTAAACAACGAATCATTCTTAGAAATCGAAACACCTATTTTAACCAAATCAACTCCTGAGGGAGCTCGTGATTACGTTGTGCCATCACGCGTGAATAAAGGCGCATTTTATGCATTACCTCAATCTCCTCAAATCTTTAAACAACTTCTAATGGTCGGTGGATTTGAAAAATATTATCAAATCGCTAAATGTTTTCGAGATGAAGACTTAAGAAGTGATCGCCAACCAGAATTCACACAAATTGATATTGAAACATCGTTTTTAAATCAAGCAGAGATTATGGATATTACAGAACGCATGATGAAACACGTCATGAAAAAAGTGAAAAATCTAGAATTTAAAGACGATTTCCCGATTATTACTTACAAAGAAGCAATGAATAAATATGGAACTGATAAACCTGATACACGCTTTGACATGCAACTTGTATCGCTGACAGATATTGCTGCTAAAACGGATTTTAAAGTCTTTACTTCAAACATTGATAACGGCGGGATTGTAAAAGCCATTAACGTTAAAAATGGCGCGAATCTTTATTCACGTAAAGGTATTGATAAACTAACCAAATTCGCTAAAAAATTTGATGCCAAAGGACTCGCCTTCTTACGTTATCAAAATAATGCCTTCAACGGCGGTATTACCAAATTCTTTACTGATGAGCAATTAACTGAGTTAGAAAGTAAGTTTGATTTAACTGATAATGATTTATTATTAGTCGTTAGTGACACAGAAAAAGTTGTCCATCAAACATTAGGACAATTAAGAGCACACATTGCCAAAGAACAAAACTTAACAAGTGATGAAGATTATGACTTCTTATGGGTTGTTGATTGGCCAATGTTTGAACAACGTGAAGATAAAAAATATTACTCACTTCATCACCCCTTTACAATGGTAAAAGATGAAGACTTAGAATTACTCGATAAAGATCCAGAAAAAGCGTTAGCTTACGCTTATGACTTGGTTGTTCAAGGATATGAACTCGGTGGCGGAAGCATCCGAATTCATAACAAGGAGGTACAAAATAAAGTCTTTGACGTACTGGGTGTATCAAAAGCAGACCAACGTGAAAAGTTTGGTTTCTTACTCGATGCATTAAATTATGGAACACCACCACACGGGGGAATTGCCTTAGGGTTTGACCGACTTATTATGGTGTTAGTTCATACAACAAATATTAAGGACGTTGTCGCATTTCCTAAAACAGCAAGTGGACAATGCTTATTAACAAAAGCACCAGGTCCATTAAGTGACGAACAACTCAGTGATTTAGGAATTAAAATATCAAAATAAAATAATTTTAATTTAGCTAACTTATATGGTATAATTAAGCGAAGTAAGGAAGTGATTACGTGGAAGGTAAACATAAATTTCTCACAGACAAATTTTTAAACAAAACAATCAGAATCTTAGTGGTTGTCTTTTTGACACTCGGTATATTACTATTAGCCTCACAATTTGGGTATATATGGCAAAAAATCATTTCTGCGATAAGTAGAGCAATTATTCCAATAGCGCTCGCTTGGCTTATATCGCTTTTGATGTATCCATTAATCCAACTTTTAGAACATCGAGGCGTGGGTCCGAGAGGGCTTAGTGTAGGGGTTGTATACGCAGTTAGTGTATCACTGTTTTTCTTAGTTATTGTGTATTTAGTTCCCTATATCTACAATCAATTAGAAGTATTTTTAGCCAACGATTTAAAAGCTATCATTGACTATTTTGAAAATGATATTCAAACAGAAATCCCCCTCCCACAAGAGGTTTGGGATTGGATTATCCAAAATATTAATGAGAGTCAATTTTTTGAAAGCTTTTTATCATCATTTGCCACTACGATGGTAGCATCTTTCTCTAATACACTGATCAATATCATTTCTATTTTTGTGGTCTTACCTGTTTTATTATTTTATTATTTAAAAGACTACGAACTAATTAATGATTCAATTCGTAGTATTATTCCCGCAAAATATGAAAAAACAACCTCAGAACTAGGTTCTAAATTAAATAATACAGTGGGTGCTTATATCCGTGGGCAATTAATCTTAATGCTTGCTATTGGAGCAGTTGCCACTGTTATTTACCGGTTGATTGATTTACAATATTTCTTCATCTTTGGATTGATTGTTGGTCTAACAAACATCATTCCTTATTTTGGAGCGATTATTGCCATGGTACCGGTTGTTATATATGCCGTCATCACAAATGATGTTGGACCTTCCCCAGTTGTGGTCGTCTTAGTCAATGTTGGACTACAAATGATTGAAGGAAATGTCTTCCAACCGATTATTATGGGAAGGCAATTAGAAATTCACCCGATTATCATTATCACATCAATTATGTTCTTTGGGACGCTATTTGGTGCGGTTGGAGTTGTTTTTGCTGCCCCAATTGCTGCTGTGATTAGGGTGTTAATCAATTTTTACAAGGAGAAGAAAAAAGAGCGAGAAGAAAAAGAATTATCGCTCGGTAATTCCCCATAATGACCCATAAAAAAGTTTATAGTGAGTTTCAAATAAAACTCATTTCATTTTACATCACAGCGTTTATGTTAGTCCCAATAATCGTTGTGGTTGCGTATTTATTTAATTTATCAACTTACACATCTAGAAATATTATTATCTTTATCGCAACCATTATATTAATCATATATCTTGTTGTTGGATTAAGTTATCTCTTACTAAAACGCGATTATTTTGAACGACGTATTAAACCGTCTTATCAAAAAGAGTTTTCTATACTACTGTTTATTTGTGGTATTGGAAATTTTGGGTTTGGTATTATATTCACATATATCGGAGGACAAGTATTTTATATCCCACATGTGTTATTCCCACTATTTATTAGTGTGTATACGGGGTTGTATTTTCTAGGTAAACGATACTACAATGTTTCATTAATACAAAACTAATGGCTACCTAGGTAGCCATTTTCAACAGGTGATTAAAATGATCTTCGACCGCTTAATTAAACAAATAGGTAAACAAAAATTTAAAAAACTTAGCACATCATCTGTTTTAGTATTAGGCATTGGTGGTGTCGGTGGACATGCAATTGAAGCACTCGCTAGAAGTGGCATAGGTACCCTGTATATCGTTGATTCTGACAGAGTTGAAGAAAGCAATATTAACAGGCAAATTATCGCTTTGACAAGTACGATTAATCAACCTAAAACAACCCTGATGAAAGATAGGATTCAGAAAATTAATCCCGCCTGTCAAGTCATTACTTATCCCTTGTTTTATAGTGATGAAACAAAAGCATCTATTTTAGACAATGATATTGATTTTATCATTGATTGTATTGATACAACAACATACAAAATAGATTTAATTGTTGAAGCACACAAACGAGATATTCCCATGATCACTTCATTAGGCATGGGGAATAAGCGTCATCCTGAATGCTTAATGATTACCACCTTAGATAAAACAACATACGATCCTATTGCACGCATTATGCGTAAAAAATTAAGAGATAAAAAGATTGATTTAACGCACGTACCAGTTGTTTTTTCAAGCGAATTACCCGTGCATCAAACAACTAATTCACGAACACCCACATCAAATGCATTTGTTCCAGCAAGCGCTGGAATACTTTGTGCAAGTTATGTATTTAATAAACTAATTGATGATTCTTTTAACGCATAAAAATAGAAAAGTAGACTTGTAAAAGGTATCATAGAATTATCATACTATCTCTACTACTAATACTAAATAGAAGCTACATCATAGTATCATAAATAAACTTAAACACGTGTTTTAAACGAAGGAGGCAACAATGAAAACAATTATTTTAGCCGGCGGATGCTTTTGGGGAGTAGAAGCCTATTTTAAACAACTAGATGGCGTTAGCAATACCAAAGTTGGATATATTGGAGAAGACTTCAAACCCACGTATGAACAAGTATGCAACGGAAGTGGCCATGCAGAAGCTGTAGTAATTGAGTTTGATGAAGAGGTTATTTCATTGAAAAAAATACTGGATCATTTCTTTAACATAATTGATCCCACAAGTATTAACAAACAAGGCAATGATAAGGGTGTCCAGTATCGAACTGGTATTTATAATTATCAACCTGAAGATCTGCCGTTTATTAAAAGTTATTTGCAAGTGAAACAAAATGATTATGATAATCCTTTGCAAATCGAACTTAAAACAAATCTACCTTTCTTTAAAGCAGAAGACGAACATCAAGACTATTTAGACAAAAATAAAAATGGGTATTGTCATGTCAATTTGGCTTCTTATAAGCAGATAGACAATGAGTAATATATTAGTCATCGGGGCACAAAACATTGATATTTTTGCTTATAATGATGAAAAAATTGTACTACATGATTCTAACTTAGCTAATATCGAACTAGGTGTAGGCGGTGTCAGTGGTAATATCGTTAGCAATCTAGCTAACTTAGGACTATCTGTATCGTTTATAACTGTTTTTGGTAATGACTTATTTGGTGACATTGCGCAATCTCATTTTAAACAGTTACAAATTGATTTATCACACACCAAAACAGTCCATCATAAAAACAGTGTTTACCTTGCTACAATGGATGATGAGAATGATTTATTTGTCGGTTTCAATGATATGAAAATCACGCGTTTTATCACCGTGCCTTTTTTAAAAAAAGAACACGACTATATTAAACAATTTAGTACACTCGTTATTGATAATAACTTAGAACAAACAGTGATTAATTATTTATTAACCACTTACAAGGACAGTATCATTGTGATGGATGGGGTTAGTACTAAAAAGATTTATAAAATCAAAGACAATTTATCGCAAATTAATTTATTGAAAATGAACAAAGAAGAAGCCTTGACTTTAACTGATAAAAAAGCATTTGATACCGTGATAGATACCTTAGTACAAAATGACTTAGAAAGTTTCGTGATCACCAACAAAAACCAACAAATTTATTATCATAAAGACGGTAATCTCTACACAAAAACACCAAAAAAGGTCTCTAACATAAAAAGCACTTCCGGTGCAGGAGATGCCTTTTTATCTGGGATAATCGCGGGACTTTTGAAAAATTATTCCCCAGAAAAACAACTAAATCTTGCGATTGAGTGTGCAACTAAAACAATGCAGTCAACCACATCAAATACAACTAATCTAAAAGAGGTGTCTTATGAATAACTATTTAGAACTATCAACTGAAGTAAAAGAGGCACAAGCCAACAATTTACCTATCGTGGCACTAGAATCAACCATTATATCCCATGGTATGCCTTATCCAAAAAACGTTGAAACAGCAAAACACTGTGAACAAATCATTCGTGATAATGGTGCAATACCAGCAACTATAGCGATTATTGATGGTAAACTTAAAGTGGGATTAACCAATGATGAATTGTTATTTTTAGGCAAAGAAGGACAAGCTGTTCAAAAAACATCACGTCGTGATTTAGCCCACGTTATTTCAAAACGACTAACAGGCGCAACAACCGTAAGTGCCACAATGTATATTGCCGCATTAGCAGGGATTAAACTATTTGCGACAGGTGGTATAGGTGGTGTGCATAGAAATGCAGAAGACACATTTGATATTAGTGCCGATTTAGAAGAATTTAAAACCACCTCTGTCAATGTTGTATGCGCTGGTGCAAAAAGCATTTTAGATTTAGGAAAAACCCTAGAATACCTAGAAACAAATGGTATATCGGTTATTGGATATAATACATTTATGTTGCCAGCTTTTTATACACGTGAAAGTGATTATACAGTTGATTTCAACTTAAAAACACCAAGCGAAATAGCAAGATTCATCCACACAAAAGAAACCCTTGATTTACCTGAGGGAACACTCATTACCAATCCAATTCCCAAAGATAAATCATTTTGTAAAGAAAAAATAGATTCAGCTATAGAAAATGCCCTAGCAGAAATGACGAACTTAGGCATCAAAGGAAAAGAAACAACGCCCTTTTTACTAGAAAAAATTGTAGAATTGACAAAAGGAAAATCATTAGAAGCAAACATTGCCCTTGTTTATAACAACTGTGAACTTGCCGCAAAAATTGCTGTTTCATACAATGAAATGAGGGATTAATATGAAACGTACAGATTATATTTCTTGGGACCAATACTTTATGGGAGTAGCAAGGTTAAGTGCCATGCGATCAAAAGATCCAGCAACACAAGTTGGTGCTTGTATTGTTAATCAAAAAAGACGGATTGTCGGCATTGGGTATAACGGATTTCCTATTGGCGTGGAAGATAATAAATTTCCCTGGCAAAAAGATAAAAATTGGTTAAATTCTAAATACCCTTACGTCGTTCATGCAGAACCTAACGCCATCCTTAATTCAACTGTCTCACTTGATGGCGCTACCTTGTATGTTACATTATTTCCGTGTAACGAATGCGCAAAACTAATTATTCAAAGCGGCATTAAAACAGTCATCTATCTACAAGATAAATATCATGATAGAGACATGTTTGTCGCTTCGCGAAAGATGTTTGATAGTGCTGGTGTTCAATACAAACAACTCCCTAAGAAAGCGATTGAACTACCTTAATGAGAAAAACAATTTATGCCCATCTTTTAACGATAATTCTCTTTTTTGTCATTGCCCTTCCCATTAGTGCAATGGGCATTGTAAAAGTAAATTACCGTTCTATTAGTCCCGGATTTAATAATAACGTTGCTGAATTTATTTCCCTTAACTCCCCTTATAAACAAACCGGATCATTTCATACAACAAGTGTTCTTGCCCCACAAAAAGCCACTAGTTTACAATATATCATCGGTCAATTTGTGTCTACAACACGCATCTATGAAATACCGGATTACTTACAAAATATTAACGCAGATAAATTAGATGAAATTGGCTATGAACAAAAAACAAACAGCCTGACAATTAGTTATATCTACGCACTTGAACAAGCTGGTATAACAGTCGATTATACCATTGAAACTAAAGTATCATTAGTTTTCCCCTCATTAACAAACAACACACTTAAAGAAGGCGACATTGTCCTAAGTGTAAACGGAGAAGACCCGTTGACAGAAGTGTACAATGCAACATGTGGAATGTATCATGAGTTTATTGTAAAACGTGATGATACACAACTATCTTATTATGTTGAAAAAAAAGAACTTGAAGACACTTGCTTATTTGGTATACAACTATCAACAAATGTTATCTTAAATGATGAAGATCTAGACTTAAACAACAATAAAACAGGTGGCCCTAGTGGTGGCTTAATGCAAGCTCTTTATATTTATAACTTAGAAACAGAAGTAGACTATTCTTTAGGATTAAAAATAGCTGGAACAGGCACCTTAGATTTAGATGGTAATGTTGGATATATTGGTGGCGTTGAACAAAAAGTATATACCGCAATCAACAATAACATTGATATTTTCTTTGTGCCCCACTTATCAAATGATCCTTCAGATAATTATATTAAAGCAAAACAAACACTAGATGAAACAAATTCATCTATGATTTTAGTAGGTGTTTCTACGTTTAATGAAGCACTTGAATACTTACAAGGTAGGTTAGAAGAATGAAACAAATAATCCCACATTATTCAAATAAAGAACTCACATTAGCAATTGTGGTTGGCTTGTTATTTTTTAGTTTTCCAACGGCTTTTATTGTCATACTTGCGATTAATCTAAGTATCTTTGCCATTCAGTATCTAACCATTATTTTAATCGGGTTATTTGTGATTATTTCATCTATATTTATCTACGCGACAAATCGTTATATTGAAACACTAAAACATTATAATGAAGCACAAACGCCACTCACAACAAAACGTAGCATTAATCTTATAAACATTGTTGGTATCACCCTCATATTCATTGTTATCATAACCATTTATTTCTCTATATAAAGGACAAGTGATTCTTAATGCAAAAACATAAAACATCTATTATCATTAGCGCAACACTTTTTTTAGTTTTTATTGATCAGTTAACTAAAAAAATTGTTGAAAACACATTTGAACTATATGAACAACGTGTCATAATAAAAGGTTTTCTCACATTTACCAAGTTGTATAACGATGGCGGATTTGGCAACTTATTTGGTGGCCAAATGGTCTTCTTTTATGTGATAAGCGCCTTTGCCGGATTATTAATGTTTTACTTAATCAAACAAATTGACTTTAACAAAAGTAACTGGTTTGGGTTTGGTGTGATCTTAATGATGTCAGGTGGGATTGGAAACTTAATCGATCGTATTATTTATCAACACGTCGTAGATTTTCTTGATGTCGATATATTTAGTTATACAACATGGCCCGTGTTTAATGTCGCAGATATTTTCTTAGTCATTGGAATGATATTATTTGTGATCGATTTACTATTTGAGGAGAAAATTTATGGCAAAAAAAATTGAGTTTGTGATTGAGAAAAAACAAAGAAAAATCCGAATTGATAAATTTTTAGCTAAGAAGACCCCCCATTCAAGGAGTACCATCCAATCACTAATCGCAGATAATCATATTTTAGTCAATAGCGAACCAACAAAAGCTAGTTATAACGTGAAAACAACTGATCATATTACCTTAGAAGACTACGATGAAGAAGAAAGTAGCTTGCTTAAAGAAGATATTCCACTCGATATTGTCTATGAAGATGATGAAATTATAGTTGTCAATAAACCAACTGGACTTGTGGTGCATCCCGGCGCTGGAAACCCTAGTGGGACACTTGTGAATGGCTTGCTTTATAATATTAAAGATTTTAAAGCGATTAAAGGCGAAATTAGACCTGGCATTGTTCACCGCATTGATAAAGATACATCGGGATTACTTGTTGTTGCTAAAACACCCGCTGCATTAGAACACCTGTCTGATCAATTCAAAGCCAAAACAACAACCCGCTCTTACATTGCCTTAACAGAAGGCGTTATTGATCATAATAAGGGGAAAATTAATGCCCCAATTGGTCGTAACCCTAAACGCCGCAAACAAATGGCTGTTGTTAAAGATGGTAAAGAAGCAGTTACGCATTTTCAAGTAACTAAACGATATAAAAAAAACACACTCATTAAGTGTCAATTAGAAACTGGTAGAACACATCAAATTCGTGTTCATATGCAATATATTAAACACCCATTAGTTGGAGATCCTACCTATGGCCATCGAAAAACAGTCAAAAGTCATGGACAATTTTTACACGCAGAAACCTTGGGATTCATCCATCCCAAAACACACAAGAAAATGACCTTTGAGCAACCGTTACCTACGTATTTTACTCAGTATTTAGAGACCCTAGAGTGAGGTAATTTTATGCCAGATATTTATATGCATTTGCGTCTTGCAGAAGAAGTAAAAAAAACATTCAATAAAGAGATAAAATCATATCCTTATTATTTAGGAGCCCAGGGACCCGATCCCCTTTATTACAACATTTTCAGTAAAACACATCAAACCGAGCGTCACATCGCCGATCGACTGCACGACACCGATACACAAGCAATGTTTATCTTTATGTTAAACTACACAAAAAAACACTACAGTGAGTCGTTATATGCCTATTTAATCGGGTTTATATGTCATTATGCCCTTGATGTGAAAGTTCACCCTTATGTTTATAATAATGTCGGTATTTATGATGAAACTAATAAAGAAACAGATATCTACCGCGGACTCCATTTAAAATTTGAACGCGCAATGGATGCGGCACTGATTCAAAAAGAACAAAACATTGCCCCCGCACGCTTTAATTTCACCAAAAGATACATTACCAAAAACATAGTTCCCCCCGGTGTCTCTAACTTATATAAGGACTTGATTCTGGAAAAATTCAATAATCCAAACGGAGACATATACTTTAAACATGCCGTTAAAAAGATGGTTAAAAACATGAAATACTTCATTCCTGACCGCTTTGGAATCAAAAAACTATTGTATAAATTTATCGATCTATTTCATCAACAAGATATGTTTATTCAAGATATTTCTTTTTTTAATCACGGACTTAATGTTGATGTCTTAAATACACAAAAGGCACAGTGGTATAACCCAACAACCAACACCCCACACACAGAGAGTGTCTTAGAACTATTCAATCAAGCTAAATCATTTGCGCTAACACTCATCCAAGAAACCGACCGCTTTTTAACTAATACAGACACAGTTAAATTAGAAGATGTCTTCACGAATCTCTCATTTAATTCAGGTGTTAAGTGTAACACTCTGAATAAAATGCAATATTTTAATATTTTCACAAAAAAATAATAATCATTTAACTTCTAATTTTTGCAAATTAGAAGTTTTTTTAAAAAATAGTAATTTTTTAAACAGAAACACCCTATTTTAAATGTGTCAATAGAGTGATTGACCTAGTCGCAACCTACAAATAGATTTTAGTATTTAGTAGTCAATAACAACTTAAAAAACAAGCATATTTCAGCAAAAAATACAACAAAAAAAGTTGTATTTTTTTATATTGCTCGTTTATCAAACCAGTAAAAGAAAAGCGGTAAATTTATCAATTTTTTGTCACTTGAAAGTTTGAAAATTGCGGTCTATAATAAATAACACTAACTAAAAAAGGAGTGAAATTATGGATGAATACAAACTACATAGGAACATCTTATGCATTGATTTAAAAAGTTTTTATGCATCTGTAGAATGCGCTAAAAGAGGGCTTAATCCCTTTACTACTCCGCTAGTAGTCGCAGACCGCTCTAGAAGTAATGGCAGTGTTGTTTTAGCCGTTACCCCTTATTTAAAAAGACGTGGTGTGAAGAGTCGATGTCGCGTTTTTGAACTACCGAATAATCCAGACATTATTTTCGCCAAACCACGGATGAAAGAATATTTAAAAGTCTCAACAAAAATTATTGAAATCTATTTAGACTATGTTGCAATAGATGACATTCATATTTATAGCGTAGATGAGGTATTTTTAGACTTGACCACTTATCTAAATTACTATGAAAAAACACCTGTAGAACTCGCAGAAACTATCTTACAGGATATTTTAGATCAAACACATATTCCAGCGACATGTGGCATTGGTCCTAACTTACTGTTAAGTAAAATTGCCCTTGATGTTGAAAGTAAAAAATCTCCGACCTTTATTGCAAAGTGGACATATGAAGATGTGCCAAAAAAACTTTGGAAAATAGCGCCATTATCTAAAATGTGGGGAATTGGCAATAAAATGGAAAAACATTTAAATCACCTGGGTATTCATTCAGTTTATGATCTGGCCCATTATCCCCTAGAAAAATTACAACGTTTCTTTGGTATTATGGGAGAAGAGCTCTATCATCATGCCCATGGAATTGATCAATCAATCATTAGTGAAAAATTTGCTTACAAGCCAGTTAATCATAGTTATGGACATGGTCAAACACTCTTTAAAGATTATTATGGCGATGATGTGTTGCAAATTATATTAGAACTCACAGACGCTGTGGCAAAACGTCTAAGAGAATCTGATAAAAAAGCCTACACCATTCATCTTGGTATAACGTATTCCAGAGATGTGGGTGGTGGGGGCTTTCACAGACAAATTACGTTACCCTTCCCCACAAACAGTGAAGCAGAAATCTATAATACAGCGGTTCGGTTGTTTGATGAATTTTATGATACAAAGGCCCCCATCCGCAAAGTAAGCTTACGCGCGTCTAAAGTTGTTAAAGAATACTATGTTCAACTCAATCTATTTAAAGATATGAATAAAGTGATTGAAGAGCACAAAGTAAGAAGTACTATTGACACAATTAATTTCCGACACGGCAAAAACGCCGTTTTACGTGCCTCTAGTTTATTTGATAAATCAACGATTAGAGATCGTAATATGATGGTAGGTGGACATAATGCAGAATGAGTATGTTTATCATGATCGTAAGATGATGAAGTGGATGCCATTTAATGCCTTGTTAGAACATGGCGAATACTTACAAGATCTTCTGCAAAAGAAGCACCAACAACAAAAACCAGTCATCCTTGAAGACCATTATCAAGAACTTAACTATAAACTAGAAGAAGCTTACCTCACACAAACACCTATTAAACTAACACTGTTCTCAGACCAACAGTATCAAACAGTTCAAGGCACAATTTCACAAATTGATGTATCAAATAAACTCTTATTTCTTAACAATCAACAAGTTGTTGCTCAACAAATCGTTGACATTGAATTACTATAAGAAAAAAACGCTATTTGATAGGATCAAACTAGCGTTTTTGTTTTCTTCAAAGAATGATGAACAAAAATGACTGATTATTAACGTGTATTAATAAATACCTTTAAATAAGCATTTCAAACCTAATAATGATTGACCAAAATTAATAAAATCGCATGTTATGTATCAAAAACGTCCGTTTTAATTTAGGAATTTACTCATTCACACCATATTTCTGGGTTTCATTAAAAACAAAATAAAAATGCTTAAATATATTTAAAACTAACGTTTAAACCCTATAAAAACGGTCATTTATGATTGACCGTTTTTATAATACATCTAATTTAAAAGAAATAGTTATTAACCAGTTAAAAGAAGATCTTAAAAGAGCGCTTTTCAACTCGTTAATCAAATCATACCAGTCAGTATAATACTAAGTAGAAGTGATAAGAAGTTAGCTACAACGGTATAAATAATAGCAAGCCATTTTGGTTTTTCTTTGAATGATAAAACATAGACAATCCCTTCAATAAATAAAATGATTAATTCACCTAAAAGTAATGCCAGTATGAATAAGAAAGTTCCCCCATAGATATAGGCATTAACAGTAAGAAGTGTCAAGGAGACTTGTGTGACAATATTTGTAAAAGTAGCTATTTTAAATGTTCTTTTCGCACGGTACATAAATAAGAAAAGAATACCAAGTTCAATAATAAGTGTTCCAATCACACGGTAAATTAATTGTGTAGCAATTGTCCAAAATTGATTATCTTGTCCGTCAATATTTCCGGTAAGTTCACCCACATTATCTTGTGAAGTAGTTAAATCAACGTCTGCTAAATCCCATGTAATATCCGCTTCGAAAATAGAGGTCGTAATATAGTCTGATGTAATAATAGCACCAGCTTCTGTTACAATGACAATTTTGAAACTACTCGGGGCAATATAATTCATTTCATATGTGTGCTCACTTACTTGATCGATATGACTGGGAATCCCGTTATACAAATAATAAGAAACAAACCCATCTTCTTGATAAGAAATTAATTCATCTGGATAGACACCATTGTAATAATTCTCTAACAAATACTCTTCAGGAGATCCAACAACTAATGTCTCGTTTTTAATTAACAAGTCAAATGAATATGGTTCAGTCACACCAGTTATTGTAACAGAGACACTTGGTTTAGGTCCCATATCCGCTTTAACTGGTTGAAAAGCAACAACGCCAGTAATCAGGACAATACTCAAAATAATGATTAAATTTTTCATTAAATCACTTCCTTACTAATTTTAGTTTACTCTTTTTTTCAGGTAAAAACAACTAGAAATAGATTGTTCAATGACCTTTAAGCACTTGACAAATTCCTTTTAAATTTGTAATAGTTCTTATTGACATCAGACTTTTGACTTGATATTATAATATTGTGGAAAGGTTTTCACTATACTAATGAAATGAGGGGAATAATGAAAACAATAGGTAAACATTTATATACAATTGATAATTGGCAAATCCTTAAAAATGATTTTTATAAAAAAGAAGTTATTAACGATGGTAGTAATTTTATGATTGGTAATGGGTTCTTAGGATATAGAGGAACATTTGCTGAAGATAAAAAAGATAATTATGTTGGTTGTATTGTTAGTGATACCTGGGATAATGCTGACGGTAAATGGGAAGAACTTTCTACTGTACCTAATGCGCTTTACATAGAAGTATCAGTTAAAAATATTCCTGTAACTGTTAATACAAACCTCAAACATTTCACGCGCACACTTGATTTAAAACATGGTGTGACCAAACGCGAAACAACGCATCAATTTGGTGATACAAAACTGACAATTAAGGAAGAGAAGTTTGCTAGTTTAATTCATAAAGAAGTAATTTTATTAAAATATGTTTTAATAAGTGATAAAAACTTAGATGTCTTATTAAAAACAGGATTAGATACTGATATATGGAGTATTAATGGTAACCATTTTAAACAAAAGACACTGATGAAACACCATAATGATACGCTTTTTGTCGGTACCACAAATACCTATAAAAATGATGTTGTAGTGTTAGAAAAGACAGTATCTGACAACATAGACTTTAAAACGACGAATGACTTATTTAAACAAAAAACAATAACACTAAAAAAAGACACACCAATTAGCGTATATAAATATATGATAACACTATCTTCTAATGATGCAGAAGATCCAGTATATTATGCAAAAAAATTATACGAAAAACTCCCTTCTTATGAAAAGGAATTAATTAAACATCAGCAAGCATGGGAAGTTCTTTGGAATCATTATGATATTGCTATAAAAGGCGACACATTTTATCAAGTTGCTTGCCGTTTTAATACATACCATGCAATTATCGCAACACCTATGCATAAATCACTTCCAATCGGTGCACGAGGATTATCGTGTCAAGCTTATCAAGGTGCTGCATTCTGGGATCAAGAAATATATAATTTGCCCATGTATTTACACACAAACCCTACTATAGCAAAAAATATTTTAATTTATAGATATAATACACTAAAAGGTGCTAAATCAAAAGCAAATAAACACGGTTTTGAAGGTGCATTCTTCGCGTGGATAAGTGGAAAAACGGGTAAAGAGTTATGTCCTGATTTATTTTTTAAAGATGTGATTACAAATCGCGATATTCGTAATCACTTTAATGTTTGGCAAATTCATATATCATCCGATATTGCCTATGCAATTGATACTTACTATACAACAACCAATGATCGTTCCTTTATGGAACAATATGGCATTGAACTTACTATTGAAATTGCCCGCTTTATCGCTTCACGAGTTGTTTATAAACCACGCCGTAAACGCTATGAAATCATCCGTGTTCAAGGTCCGGATGAATATCATGAGAACATTGACAACAATGCTTTCACCAATTATCAAGCAGTATTTACACTAAATAATGCTCTGACATATTTAAATATGTTTGATAAATTAATAATTGAAAGTCTTCAACAAAAACTGAATCTAAAACAAGAAGAAATAACACTATGGGAAGACATTCATGATAATCTATATTTACCACAACCTAATAATAAAGGAATCATCGAACAATTTGATGGATATTATGAGTTAGAAACAATCCTCCCAGCAACAAATGTAAAAAAAAGACTTATTGATGATAATGAATATTATGGTTGGCCTAATGGAATTACTGTTTATACACAATGCATCAAACAACCAGATGTTTTACAACTTTTCCATTTATATCCCAATCTTTTCAATAAATACATTCAGAAAGCAAACTATGACTATTATGAACCAAGAACACTACATTTTTCCTCTTTAAGCCCATCAATTCATGCCCTACTTGCTGCTCGACTCAATAAAAAAAATGATTTGGGAACCTATATGAAAAAATCATTATCTATTGACATAATGAATACCAATGAGGCAACGAGTGGTGGAACTTTTATTGGGGGTATGCACACAGCAGCAAATGCCGCTGCTTGGCAAATATTCGTTTTTGGTATCGCCGGATTTAGCCGAACAAAAGACACATTATACTTTGACCCACATTTACCAGAATCGATCAATGAATTGTCATTTAATTTAGCACTAGATGATTCTTTAACAACAATTACAATTACGCATGCAACACTTACAATCGCACTTAAAAAACCAACTAAAGAACACATACAACTTATAATCAACGATAATACATATACATTAACAACTAGTCTAACTATATCTTATAGGAGTGATACGAATGATTAAAGGTGTAATATTTGATTTGGATGGTGTTATTGTCTCAACAGACAATCTTCATTACAAAGCATGGAAGAAAATGGCTGATAAAGAAAACATCGAGTTTAATAAACAAATTAACAATAGGTTGCGCGGTATTTCACGCAAGGCTTCTTTAGAAATAATTCTTGAAAAAGCAAAAAAAGACTATACGGATGTTCAGAAGAAAGAACTAACAGATTATAAGAACACTTATTACAGACAATTGCTTGAAACTTTAACAAAAGATGATATTCTACCGGGGATAACAGACATATTAAACACTTTACAAGAAAATAACATAAAAATAGCCATTGGCTCTTCTAGTAAAAATGCCAAAAAAATTCTTAAAAAAATAGAATTATATAATCAATTTGCTGCCATCACTGATGGGACAAATATTACGCAGTCAAAACCCCATCCAGAAGTCTTTTTAATTGCAGCTAAAAAACTAGATCTACTGCCGATTAATCTTGCAGTTGTTGAGGATGCTAAAAGCGGTATTTTAGCAGCTAAAAAAGCACATATGACAGCGTTCGCTACAGGGAATGCCAAAAACTCACAGGAAAAAGATTACGACTTTGAACAATTAATAGATGTCGTTTTACAGGATTAACCGATGATTATTAATCGAGACAAAGTTTATGATATCTTACTTGTTGGAGAAATTTTAATTGATATCATTGAATCTAAGACCGCCTCAAATATTGTTTTTGGAGGGAGCCCAGCCAATATTACTATCAACTTAAAAAAGCTTGGGTTTAACCCTTATTTATGTGCTACAATTGGAACCGATGATTATGGGACGTTTTTAAAAAATGTTTTACAAGCAGAAAATGTATCACTTAAATTTATAAGGCGTGTAAATCAAGCGACTTCAATTGTAAAACTTAATCAGACAAAAGAAACACCAACTCCTATATTTAAACGGCAAGCTGATAAGGAAATCAGATTGTCAAACAAACTTATGAATCATTTAAAGCAAAGTAAAATACTTCATTTTACATTTTGGCCTCTTTCAACAAACAAGACAAAAAAAACAATTATTTCGTTACTGAACTCAGCTAAAGAAAATGATGTTTTAGTTGGGTTTGATCCGAACTTTCATCCAGATTTAATTACTACTGATATATCTCCTCTTTCGATTATAGAAGAAATTAAAGATAAAATTGATATCATCAAACCAAGCTTAGATGACTCCAAACGCTTATTTGGAAAAAAATTATCCAAAGAAGACTTAATGGATAAATATGAATCTTTAAATATTAATTTAATTATTTTAACATTAGGTAAAGATGGTATTTTTGTCTCACATAATAAAAAAAGATTTATGCTTAAAACCCATGCTAAAGAAGTCATCGATGCCACAGGAGCAGGGGATGCATTTTGGAGTGGATTATATGCTGGTATACTTAAAAATATGTCTGTTAAAAAGTCATGTCTTGTAGGGTTAAAATGTAGTGCGCATAATCTGAAACAAATTGGTGCTTTATCCAACCTACCAACTATTGAGCAAATAATAAAAGATCAAGAGGAGGAACAATGAGAATCTTATTTTTAAATCCACAAGGAAATTTTGATAAACATGACTCCTACTGGACTGAACACCCTGATTTTGGTGGGCAATTAGTTTATGTAAAAGAAATTGCAAGTGAACTTTCTAAACTGGGTCATAAAGTAGATATTGTTACTCGGTTGATAAAAGATGATAATTTTCCTGCTCTTCAAGGACAATTTGATATGTATGAAGGACTTGATAATTTGCGAATTGTTCGTCTCCCTTGTGGTATTACAAATACTTATTTAAACAAAGAACAACTTTGGCCTTATTTAGAAGAATGGGTCGATAACATTATAGAATTTTATGAAAATGCGAACAATTCTATCGATTTTGCGACTGGTCATTACGGTGACGGTGGACTCGCATGTGCTATGCTAAAAGATAAAAAAAATATCCCATATTCTTTTACAGGTCATTCACTTGGTGCACAAAAATTTGATAAATTAGAAGGTTCTTTAGAGACATACCACTTACTTGATAAAAAATACAACTTCACACAACGACTTCTTGCTGAACGCACAGCAATACGTTATAGTGATGTTATATTTGTATCTACAAATCAAGAAAAAACTGAACAATACACACATCCCCTTTATAAAGAATATTCTAAAAATAAATCATTTAAAGTTGTACCTCCAGGAGCAAATACAGAAGTTTTTGCTCCTTTAAATGAACACCCAGTATCCCAAGAAACAAAACAAAAAGTTGAAACAGTCATAAAACGAGATATAGCAACTAATCGAAAGAATTTATCAATGATTATTTCTGCAAGTCGACTAGATCCTAAAAAAAACCATGTTGGATTATTAAAAGCGTACGGAATGCATAAAGAATTACAAAAAAAAGCGAACATATTAATTTCGCTTAGAGGTATTGAAAATGCCTTCGATACGTATTCGTTTGCTTCAGATGATGAAAAAGCAATTTTAGATGAATTAATGACGATTATTACACAATATGATTTAAAAGGAAAAGTCTCTTTTATAAATATAAACTCTCAAATTCTCCTTGCTGATACGTATCGATATTTAACTACTAAAAAAGGCATTTTCACCTTAACGGCACTCTATGAACCATTTGGGCTAGCCCCAATCGAAGCCATGAGTACTGGACTTCCAGTTGTTGTAACAAAATATGGTGGACCAAGCAATGTCTTAAAAGAAAACAATGAAGAATTTGGTGTTTTAGTCGATGTTAAAGATTTGAATGATATTGCACTAGGATTTATTAAATTACTCAACAATTACAAGTTTTATCAAACTCAAGGGCGAAAACGTGTAATGACAACCTATACATGGCAAATAGCAGCCAAAAAATACTTAGAGAAAATTAAAACACTATCAAAAAAAAGAGAAACCGTCCACATCCCAAACTATTTTTATTCAAGAAGTGAAAAAGATTTAGATAAAGAACTATTACGTAAAGAATATTTAACAGAATAGGAGATGTATTTATGCCAACAATTAAAGATGTAGCTAACAAAGCAGGTGTAGGAATTGCCACAGTATCGCGTGTCATTAACGATTCAGGATATGTTGGAAAAAAAACAAAAGAAAAAGTATTAAAAGTTATTGATGAAATAGGGTATCATCCCAATGAAATAGCCCGTTCGATGACACGACAAAAAAACCATATTGTTGCCTTCGTTTTACCAAATAATAAGCATGTATTCTTCAGTGAATTATTATATGAATTAGAACAAATACTTTTTGAAGATGATTATAAAGTTATGCTTTGTAATTCAAGTGAAGAAACTTACAAAGAAATTGAGTTTTTAAACATGTTGAAAAATAATAGAGTTGATGCATTGATCTTACTGACAAACAATGACATTGAAGATGAAATTGATTCTAAATTACCAATTATTTCTTTTGACCGTATTATTGAAAATGTTCCACTTTGTACATCTGATAACTACACAGGAGGCCAAATGGCAGCTGATATTCTAATTGATAAAGGATGTGAAAAATTTCTTTTTATAGGAGATGATGCGCAAGGTGTTAACACACCGGTTAATACAGAAGTTTCTAAACGGCGTATCGGATTTAATGAACGTTTAAAAGAACGTGGAAAAAAACAAATCTATAATTTTGAGTATCCATTAGGTAATTATTTGATCCAACCAGAAAAAGCGCGTGAAGTTTTACTTAAATATCCGGATGTTGATGGCATATTTGCCATTAGTGATGCCGTTGGATTCACTTTGATTAAAGAACTTGAAGCATTGGGAAAAAATGTACCAAAAGATGTTAAAGTAATTGGATTTGATGGTGGAAGTAAATTTTTTGATTATGGTAGAAAACTAAGTTCCATCGCTCAATCACCTAAAAAAATAGCTAAGGCTCTCAGAGATATGATTCTTAATTTCTCCGATAATCAACCTGTTAAAGACATAGTTTTACCAGTAAAATTTAATGAAGGAGATACAACATAATTCAATATTTCATTAAAGATATTGACAACGCTTACAATCTTTGATAAAATAAAAATGTGGAAAGGTTTTCACAAATGAAAGGATAGTGTCATTTATGAAAGAAGACAAACTTAATTTTGGACAATTAATCCTACATAAAGGATTGCTTCCAATCTATAGAATTGGTGTTTTAATTTTAGTAGTAATAGTTTATACAATCGTTCAAAGTATTTACCATATAGCCCATTTTTTACGTTATGGTTTCGGATGGATTGTTGCTAAAATTAAAGGAGAATATTATGTAGGGGGTGCGGATGAATCGGCATTAAGAAATGAAATTAGAAAAGAAGAAATTACACATGGAAAGCTTTTCAGATTTTGTGAAAAAATAGCTCCAAAAACATCGCATTGGATAAATTCCATTTTTACAGGACGTGGGGATCGTGCTCAAAACAACCGCGTATTTGTGTTTTTCTTGGCACCTGCCTTACTTAGTTTTGTTTTAATGGTTATTGTCCCCTTTTTCTGGGGTATTTATTTTTCATTAACAGACTTTGGTGGCATTGGATCAGCTGACTATGTTGGAATAGATAACTATAAAGGAATTTTATCAACACCAAGATTTTATTATTCATTTTACCGTACTGTAATTTATTCATTTTTAAATATTGTCATTATTAACTTAGTTGCCTTTGGCCTTGCATTACTTGTGACACAAAAAACAAGGATTAAAAACTTTGCACGTGCTGGATTTTTTCTCCCTAACTTAATTGGTGGCCTCGTTTTAGGATTTATTTTTCAATTTATTTTTTCGAAAGTCTTTGTCGCATTAGGTCCATCTATTCCATATTTTCAAAAAAGTATGATTGCTGATGGTGCTTCTAAATCTATGATTGCTATTTTACTTGTTGTAACGTGGCAGTATTCAGGATATATTATGATGATTTATGTCGCAGCATTACAAAATGTACCTAAACAGCTTATTGAGGCTTCAAAAATAGATGGTGCATCACCATTACAACGCTTACGTCATATTACTTTACCGCTTGTTGCACAAGCATTTACTGTTGCAATGTTTTTAACGCTTGTTACAAGTTTTAAACAATTCGATACTGTCTTCTCCATGACTGGAGGCGGCCCAACAGGAACGTTACCTGAATTCTTACAAAAAATCTTTAATGTAAATCCTATCAGTGTTCGATCACTTGATTTGATGGCAGTTAATATTTATAATGAAGCATTTGCGTTTAAAAACTTTGGTCTAGGACAGGCGAAAGCAATATTATTCTTTGCTGTCTTACTTGTAATATCTTTATTTCAAGTTTATTACAATAAGAAAAGAGAGGTGGAGTTATAATGAAAAATCGCAAAACTACCAAACGTCTTATATTGGAAGTATTGACATTTTTATTGTTAGTTATTTTCTTTCTACCATTTGTTCTTGTTATTCTAAATGCCGCAAAAGCTTATGTTAGCCCAAATGAGGTAATGTTATTACCTGCAACGTGGGGACAAATATTCTTAAATATTGGAGAAATTTTAAATGATGATACTGTGAGATATGTTGAATCGTTCTTCAACTCACTACTTATTACATCAACTTCTTTAATGGCCATCGGTGTTCTTAGTGGGATGGCTGCCTGGGTTTTAGTTAGAAGAAAAACAAAATATTCTTTTTTCATCTTTATGTTTTTCCTGTCTGGACTTGTTATTCCTTTCCAAGTGGTAATGATTCCTTTGGTTCAACAACTCACAAAACTCAAAGCTATAACAGGAATATCTTTTAAAGATACATTATGGGGGATAGTTCTTGCTTATATAGGGTTTGGAGCACCACTTAGTGTTTTCTTATTTCACGGTTTTATTAAATCAGTCCCAATCGATATTGAAGAAGCAGCTATTATTGATGGATGTTCTAAACCACAAGTATTTTTTAAAATTGTATTACCAATTTTAAAACCTATTTTTGTTACATTACTTGTTCTAAATGGTATGTGGATATGGAATGATTTCCTCTTGCCATCGTTGGTTATTGGTACCGGAGGAGACCTGCAAACAATCCCAATGGGAATTATGTCACTTGCTGGTAGTTATGTTGTCCCTTGGCATTTATTATTAACAGCGGTATTATTAGCTGCACTACCCGCAGTAGTTCTATTTATTTTCGCACAGAAATACATCATTCAAGGTATGACATCTGGTGCGATTAAATAATCCTTCTTTTATATAGTAATAATAATTTTTTCATGTGTCTCAAGAAGCGCTATGCGCTTCTTGATATGGCACAAATGAGGTGAATTCAATGATAAAAACATACAGAAAGGTGACAGAACAAGACTTACTCATTGATGAAAGTTTGTTTACAACATCTAACAAACGTTTTGGTGTTCGCGGAACATTTGCAGAGGGCACAAAATCCATTTATAAAACATATCGAGAATGCGTCTTAAATGGTGTTTATGAAACGTATCCGTACTGTTATGGTGAACGTGGATATGGGTATCCAAACCGAGGCGAGTTCATTATTACACTCCCGGATTTCCAAACAATATATGTCGTAATCAATGGTGAAAAGTTAAATTATGATACTGCAGATATTAAAGCAGTTAAGCGTGAATTTAACACAACAAATGGTCATACCATAAGAACAACAAAATACCTGCTGAATGATATCTATGAATTTACAATTAAAGAAGAACGGATAACACCTTTTGATAATCCTAATTTATATATTGCTAAATATGATATAAAAACGAATAATTTTATTGGTGAAATAGACATTATATCAACTTTAACTAACCAACATAAAAAAAATAAATACGAACATGATCCAAGATTTATTGAAACTGATCAACTCACACATACATTTGAATTGATTGATAAAAACATTTGTAAAGTATCCACAATTCATACAAATTTTCATGTTTATTTTGGACTTCATCATTCGATCAATATGACATATTCATACAATGATCAAACGGAAACAATGATTGCTAAAACTACCCAAAAACTAACGCCAAAAAACACAGTCACCCTAACAAAATATGTCATCATTACAAGTTCTGTTTATGAAACGAATCCTTATTCGCAAAATCAACAGATGATTGATTCAATCAAAAATACATCAATTACAGCTTATAAAAATACTGTTGATCAATCTATTTTTGTTAAAGACAATAAATTGATTACAACAGCTTTGAATTATAATTTATATCAATTAAACGCAAGTGGACCAGCAGATGAGTATCATAGTATTCCTGCAAAAGGACTTAGTGGAAAAGGATATGAAGGACATTACTTTTGGGATACTGAAATGTATATGTTTCCTTATTTTCTTTTAACAAAACCAAAAGAAGCAAAAAAAATACTTTTGTTTCGGTATAACACATTAAAAGAAGCCCGACAAGAAGCGCTTAATTTAAATCATGATCAAGGTGTTAAGTTCCCATGGCGAACAATTGATGGTAAAGAAGTTTCATCTTATTATCCAGCTGGATCAGCACAGTATCATATTAACGGAATAATAGCGATTCAATTTTTAAATTATTATTTTGTAACAAATGATTTAGATTTTTTATTAAAAAAAGGAATGGATGTTATTTATCAAACTGCCTTACTTTATTTAGAAATTGGTAGTTTTCATAACAATGAATTTCATATAAATACGGTCACAGGACCAGATGAGTATAGTGCAATAGTTAATAATAATTATTACACTAATAAGTTAGCACAATATCATATTAAAATGTTGTTGGAGCTTTATAGTAAACATAAAAGACGGTTTAGAAACTATGATTCAACAGCAATCAAACAACTTAAAAAAGCTGCTGAACAAATGGTTATTCCATATGATAAAACCCGTAATATTAATCCGCAAGATAGTCAGTTTTTATCCAAGAAACCGCTGGATTTAACCAGTGTTAGAAAGCCCTTATTACTTAATATGCATCCTCTAACTATTTATCGTTATCAAGTGTGTAAACAAGCTGACACAATTTTAGCACATATGTTATTAAATGATGAACCCTATGACACTATGTGTGACTCACTTGCTTATTATGAAGGTATAACGATTCATGACTCAAGCTTATCAAAATGTATTTTCAGCGTAATGAATAGCCGTCTAGGTGATCTTGAAAAGGGGTATAAATATTTTAAACAACAACTTTTAACTGATCTTGATAACACACATAATAATACTGAACAAGGACTTCATATTGCGAATATGGGTGGAACATATCTAACGATTGTATATGGTTTCTTGGGATTGCACATTAGTTCTAGTGGTTTATCTATTGCACCTAAAGTTCCAAAGGAATTACCTGAATATACAATTAAACTACGGTATCGAGGAGCCTCATTAACTATTAGTATAAAAGACTTAATTACAATCAAAACCGATAAAGAAATTCAACTTGAAATATATGGTAAAAAATATCTTATTTCAGATAAAACTCGGTTAAAATTATCTTCAAACGCATACAGTGCGTTAAAAATAAAAAAAGAAAAATAGGAGGAGAAAAATTTGAAGAAATTATTATTAGTTTTAGTAACAGTTGTTTTAGTAGTAACTTTAACAGCATGTGGTGGGTCAAACGACACAACACTACGTATTTTTCAAAACAAAGTAGAAATTGATGAACCAATGAAAGCTTATGCGGCTTCATGGTCAGAAACAACAGGTGTTGATACAGAAGTTGTTTCATGTGGTGGAAGTACCTGTGGGTATCAAACACAACTTCTGGCAGAATTACAATCTGATGATCAACCTGATATCTTTGTTATTGAAGGTATGAGCGGATACAATGAGTATAAAGAAATCATCTATGAATTTGATGGAGATGCTTGGATAGAAGATACATCATTAGAATTCACAGTTGATAACGCTGTATATGGGTTTCCAGTATCAGTTGAAGCTTGGGGTATGGCATACAACGCTGATATCTTAGATGCAGCGGGTATTAATCCAGATGATTTAACAACTTTATCTGCGTATGAAACAGCATTTCAAACGTTAGAGAGTCAAAAAGCTTCACTTGGTATTGAAGCACCTGTATCGATGGGAGCCGGAACTGGCCTTGCATGGGTAACAGGACTTCATAACTTTAATGGCTATTTAAGTGCTGGTTTAGAATACGATGACTCAACAGTTATTGATGATCTTAATAACGGCGTTGCTCACGTTGATCGTTTAGAAGATTTAGCTAATTGGGTAGAATTGTTATTTATGTATTCTACTGATTCACTTCTTGAAGGAGATTATACTACACAAGTTGCAGATTTTGCTGAAGGAAATACAGCATTCATCCATCAAGGAAACTGGATTGATCCTAACTTACTAGAAGCAAACATTCAATTTGAAGTTGGCGTTGCACCACATGCAGCAACTAGTGGTGTTAATGACTCTATCTTTATTGGTGCGCCATCGTTCTACGTTATAAACAAAGATTCAGATAATGTAGAAGAAGCACGTCAATACCTAGAAGATTTAGCAGGAACTGAAGCGGGACATAAATATATGGTAGAAGAAGCAAAAATGGTACCAGCATTTGCCAGTGTTGAGTTAGTACCAGATTCGCCTTATAGTGCTGCTGTTGTTGAATGGGTTCAAGCAAATAAGAAATATGCATGGTGGCAAAACGATATGCCTTCAAACTTCGGTATGGGACAAATTGGGGCAATCTATGATTTATTTGCTCAATACATCACATCTGATGGTGAACAAGGTATTAACAAAGCAGATTTTGTTGGACAATTAACAGATGAAATTGAAAGTATTGACTAAAATTTAATCGCAACTAAAAAAGGCTTAGTGTCTAGCACTAAGCCTTTTTTATGTCTTAAGTTATTTTTCTTCTGTGTTGATTGGAACAAATGTACGCGTTTCTAATTCTTTGTCTAATATATAAAGTCCAGCGTCTTTTACCAATTTAACTTTATCAATTAAATTGTTGAAGTTATCTTCCTCTTCAACTTGTTCATCAACATACCAATGTAACAAACTAACTGTCGCATGGTCACGTTTTTCTTGTGCTAAATCCATTAAATCATTAATGCGTTTGGTAACTTTCTTTTCATGGTTTAAGGATATTTCTAAGGTATCTAAGATACTTTCAAACGTGTTATTTGGATCATCAAATCCTGTAATTTTAACTCTTGCACCACGATCATTCATATAATTGATAAATTTCTTGGCATGAGCAAGTTCTTCTTCATATTGCACCATATACCAATTTTCAAAACCGTCAAGTCCAATAGAACTTGCATATCCAGCCATTGCTAGATAAATGTGTGCTGATTCAATTTCAAAATTTAATTGTGAGTTTAATGCTTTTTCGATTTCTTTATTCATTATATCATCTCCTTATCATTCGTTACCTTTATTATACAGTATATTTTTGTTTTAAACAACATACTAGCATTTTTAAAGCGTTCGTACCAACGCTTTTGCTTTATCAAGTGTTTTGAAGTTTACTTTTGCAATGTCCTGCAAAAATGCTTCACCTTTATGTTTGATGATACGTGCCGCAATTTTGTCAACTTCTTTCCCTGCCCCTTTTTGTAAATGAAAACCTGTTTCTTCACTTAGTTTATCGAACTCTTTAATAAAATGATATCTAGCGATTACGCTACCTAGTGCCACAGATCCAATCTGTTCTTCGGCCTTGGTAAGAAAGATTATATCATTTAAAACGTCTTTTTCATCACTTAGGTACTTATAATAAGAAGCTTTTGGTGTAAACTGATCAATATAAATTTTAGGAGAAGAATCGACTTGCTTTTTGACATTCAATAACGCTTTATTATGCATGTATGCTAAAAGTTTGTTGATATTCATGCCTGACATATATAAATCGTTGTATTTCTTATTGGGTAATTTTAGTAAGCTATAGGTTACTAAGTTTACAAGTTTGGGACCAATAGAACTAATATAGTCATCACTTAATTGTTTAGAATCTGTTAGTTTTAGTTCTTTTAGTGTTTCTTTATGACGTGGATCTAAATAAGCAGCACAGACAATCACCGGTCCAAAAAAATCACCTTTTCCAACTTCATCACTACCAATTGAAGGTACGAAAAAGTCTGAAGTAGATGCAGGTGTGACAGTTTTTTTAGTCTGTGGTTCAGATTTATTTAAGAGATGGCGCCACATCGTGTATTCTTCGGTTGCATCTTGTCCTTGAAAAACCACCTTATTTGATGAATAAACATTGACTGTAAGGTATTTTGTTTTTGCTAAAAACATAATGTAGTCGTTGGCTGGTTCCTTGGCATAATCTCGGTAAAAATTAATAATCTTCTTTATCTCATGATTGGTGCATTTAAGTACAGTTTTCATAAAAACACTCCTGTTATTATTTTCACTATCATTTTAGCATATAATTTGATAAAATAATACCTGGAAGTGATAATTATGGAATTTAGCACAACACGATTAGAGTTTGATAAAATAAAAAAACTCATAAAATCTTATACAGAAACAAAACAGGGTAGTGCATTAATCGATACGATTACCCCAAGCTCTAACCCCTTAAAGATTAATAAACTTTTAGGTGAAACAGCCCATGCGAAAACCATTATTAATGTTTATCAAAAAGCACCATTTGGTGGCATAAGAGATATTCGTGATACATTAAAAAAAGCAAAAATCGATTCTAAACTCTTAGCAAAAGACTTTTTAGATATTATTGGACTTATTGATGCGGTTTCTACCAATATCAGATTTTACAAACAAGTCAAAGAAAACGAGATTCAAGAAGAAAACTTAGATCCGTATTATGAAAGTCTAAAACCAACAAAAGCATTAAAAGATGATATTAATCGCGTTATTACAGTTGATGGTGAAATCAAAAGTAATGCGTCTAAAACACTGGAAAACATTCGCAACAGTATTCAAACAAATAGACGCCGCGTGAATCAAAAACTTGATAGTATCTTATCAAAAGAGTCATCTAAACTAGCAGATCAACTTATCACCATGCGCCACGATCGTGCTGTTGTGCCTGTTAAATTATCTGAGAAGAATAATTTCAAAGGTGCTATTATAGATTATTCTAGTAGCGGTGAAACAGTTTATATGGAGCCCTACAGTGTCGCTGAAATTAATAATAAAATATCAACGTTAGAATTAGAAGAACGTCAAGAAATTGATCGTATACTGAGAGAATTAACCCGTAAAATCGGGAAAGAACATGATATTTTAAAACATAATTTTGATACATTAAGTTATTTAGATTTAGTGTTCGCAAAAGGACAATTTGCGTTTGAGTTTGAATGTACGTTACCGATTATTACCAAAGAAGAAGTTAGATTAAATATGGCAAGACATCCCCTTATTCCTCCAAAAGAAGTCGTTCCTAATAATATTAGACTCAATAAGCAAGAACGTATTATGATTATAACAGGACCCAATACAGGGGGTAAAACCGTTGCCTTAAAAACGCTGGGATTACTTTCAATTATGGTGCAAAGTGGTCTATTGATCCCTGTGCAACAAGATAGTAAAACAATTATTTTTGAAAATATTTATGCTGATATTGGGGATGAACAATCGATTGAACAATCGTTAAGTACGTTTTCATCTCATATGAGTAATATTATAAATATTATTGATCATATCTCAGAAGATAGTTTGGTATTACTCGATGAACTTGGAAGTGGGACCGACCCCAAAGAAGGTGCGAGTTTAGCGATTGCTATACTCGATTATTTAATTCCTAAAAAGGCCTATATTATTGCTACAACACACTATCCTGAATTGAAAGCATATGCCTATGATAAAGCAGAAATCCTTAATGCGTCTGTTGAATTTGATGTCGATACACTTAGTCCTACGTATAAATTATTACTGGGGACACCAGGAAAATCAAACGCGCTGTTAATCAGTGATCGACTAGGATTAAACCAATCAATCATTGAAAATGCCAAAAGCAATGTTTTGACTTCGCAAACAGAAGTGTCAGATTTAATTAATAAACTTGAAAAACAAGGCAATAAATTAGAAGAAGAACGTCGTAAACTAGAAGCAAAAGAACGTGAACTAGCAAATAAGATCAAAGACACAACGGATTTAAGAAAAGAATTAGAGGCAGAAAAGCGTACATTAAAAGAAAAAATTAAAGTCAAAGAAAGCGACTTACTAAGAGAAACAAAAGAAAAAGCCGAAAATTTAATTGAAGAAATAGAAGCACTCCATAAAAAAGATCAAATCAAAGAACATGAACTAGCTAAATTAAAATACAAAATTAAAACCCTACATGAAGAAGAATATGAATCATCCTCTACAACAAATCATACCTACTCCCCCGGGGATACAGTCAACATCTTGAAATTCAACCGAAATGGCACCTTACTTGAACAATTGAAAAGTGGGAAATGGCTCATCGAAATGGGGGCTTTAAAAAGTGAGTTTTCCGAGGAAGAGTTTGAGTTTGTCGGACGCAAGAAAAAAACACCTACTTCCGCCCCAAAAAAATCTAGAAAAAAATCGAAGTATGTTTCATCTACACTCGATCTAAGAGGTCTCCGTTATGAAGAAGCTCAGGCTAAAGTTGATAAATACATTGATGATTGTTTGCTGGCTAATAAACCCTTTGCAACCATTATTCACGGCTATGGGACACTTACGTTACGTAAACTCGTAAAAAAATACTTAGATAAACATCCCCAAGTTAAAAACCATCGTGATGGCGAAGGAAGTGAAGGCGGTAAAGGCGTAACTGTTGTGTATTTTGAATAATATAGTCAAATGATTTGAAAGAATTTAACAACCTATGTATAATATGAGTGTGAAT
The DNA here is from genome assembly GCA_021736205.1 of Candidatus Izemoplasma sp. Lineage (GTDB taxonomy): Bacteria > Bacillota_I > Bacilli_A > Izemoplasmatales > Izemoplasmataceae > JAIPGF01. The sequence goes on along the minus strand of JAIPGF010000001.1, from coordinate 67,718 downwards.
AAAAAAGACTTAATAAAAACAAGGAGGTCAATTATGGCTATTATTTATGCAACAGAAGAGAATTTTGATGACAAAGTGAAAGACGGAAAAGTTCTTGTAGATTTTTATGCTGATTGGTGTGGACCATGTCGTATGTTAGGACCAGTTTTAGAGGAAATCGCTGGCGAAGATCATGATTTTCAAATTGTAAAAGTGAATGTTGATGAAAATCAACCACTGGCGCAAAAATTTGGCGTACGTGGAATTCCTACAATTATGATTATGAAAGATGGAGAACAAGTTGCTAACAAGGCAGGATTCATGCCTAAAGATGCCCTACTAGATTGGGTAAACAACGCATAAAACAAAAACCAAGTTCTTACTTGGTTTTTTTTTGCTTTTAAGCTATAATTTAATAAGGTGATAACGATGGATGGTATTTTACTTGTAAACAAACCTGTTGGCTATACATCACATGACATTGTCAACAAGTTAAGAGGCTTTTTAAACACGAAAAAAATTGGCCACACGGGGACATTAGACCCCGATGCTTCAGGGTTACTTGTGTGTGGTATTAACAAAGGTACTAAAATAATGAAATACCTTAATAATGACACAAAAGTATACAACGCTGAAATCTGTATTGGTAAATCAACCGATACCTTAGATAAAACAGGAGAAGTACTTGAAGAAAAACGTGTTAAGAAACTCAAAAACGTCGATGCTATATTAAAGACATTTATGGACCCATATGTGCAAATACCTCCCATGTATTCAGCAGTAAAGTATAAAGGTAAACGACTTTATGAGTATGCGAGAAAAGGGATTGAAATAACAGACCGACCTAAACGCGAAATACAGGTTGATAATATAAAACGAACAAGTGAAATTAGTTATGATAACGATTATGCTTATTTTAACTACTACGTTAAAGCATCTAAAGGTCTTTATGTCCGCACCTTATCATATGATATTGGTAAAAAACTAGGATATCCCGCACATAATTATAATTTAGAGCGATTACAAGCAGGCGAATTTTCGATAGAACAAAGTTATACATTAAAAGAAATAGAGGCAAATCAGTATAAAATTATATCCTTGAGCGATGCCTTGTCGTTTATACCAACGTACCCGGTTATAGATGACTATAAGAAACACATCCAACATGGGATGGCCATTAGTTTAGATTATTTTAATGATGAAACACGTATTAAAATAGTAGATGACCAAGGTGATCTACGCGGTATTTATAAAAAACACCCAAAAGAACCCAAAATGGTTCCAGAAAATATATTTCACAAGGATTGATTAGATGGAGATAATTTACTTAAACGGCACCAAAGTAAAAAAAGACTCAATTGCAGCAATTGGTTTTTTTGATGGTGTACACAAAGCACACCAAAAATTACTAAATGAAACAATAGATATAGCGCGCACGTTAAATAAAGAAGCTGCTGTTATTACCTTTGATATTCATCCCAAAAGTGTGTTGTTTGATTTAGACTATCATTACATTACGCCGCTTAAACAAAAACTTGCTATTTTAAAATCCTTTAATTTCGATACGATATATATTATTGAATTTACAAAAAAAATTGCAAACATGGATCCGAAACGATTCATCAATACTTATTTAAATGATATTCACACACTTGTGTGTGGCTTTGATTTTAAATTTGGTGCAAGAGCGAGTGGAACAGTTAAAACGCTCAAAGATGCTAAATTATTTGATTTGAAAGTAATTGAAGAAATTAGATTTGACGGGTATAAAATTGGTTCCACCCATCTAAGGGATTTAATTAACGCTGGACATGTAGCTGAGATTAAACCAATACTCGGTCGTTACTACGCAATTAAAGGCGAAGTTATCCACGGTGAGAAAAAAGGTCGTATGATTGGGTATCCTACAGCCAACATTGATTATGATAATTATATTGTTCCTAAAAAAGGGGTTTATGCCACGTACACAATTGTCGATGGTAAAAAATATCAATCAATGAGTAGTATTGGACACAATCCGACACTTAATTGTCAAGTGGATTTAAGTGTGGAGTCAAACATCTTTGAATTTGATGAAGAAATTTATGGTGAAACCGTTGAAATACAATTTGTTAAACGCCTCAGAGATGAGCTTAAGTTTGATACTGTAGATGATTTAATTGAGACAATAGATCAAGACAAAGTTAACACACTTAATATATTAAAGTAATACTTGCATAAATAAAAAATTATGCTATTATAGTATGTGCGTCTAAGTCTTTGTTTTACGATTCTCCAACGTATTACTAGGATTTAGATAAGAAAAAATAAAAGGAGGAATACTATGGCATTAACAAAACAAAAACGTAAAGAAATCGTTGATAATTTTAAGTTAAAAGAAAACGATACAGGAAGTCCAGAAGTACAAGTTGCGTTATTAACAGCTGAAATCGAAGAATTAAATATGCATTTAAAAGAACACAAGCATGATTACAGTTCAAAACGCGGATTACTTCAAAAAGTTGGACATCGTCGTAATTTACTTAAATACTTACAAAACAACGATATTGAACGTTACCGTTCATTAATTAAACGTTTAAAACTAAGACGATAACACAAACAAAAATCTATAGCATTTAGCTATAGATTTTTTTTATTTATTTTGATATTTTTTAACAACGTTTCTCCAAGCGCTTTAGCATCTTGCATGGCTTGTTTATGTTGTTTTGCAGCATCTTGGTCAAACAGATGCAAGACTTTTAAGTTTTGTATAACACGGACACCAATTGCTTTAAGGGAAAGTTCTAATGCTTTTGGTGTGAAGCCCATATCCTCATAGGAGTTTTGCTCCGAAATACTAATAGTCGCACCGAGTTTCATGCCTTCAATATGGAACTTTGATGTCCAAACGGATCTATCATTGGGATCAAATATATTATAAGCATAAAATCGATCAATTAATTTTTTCATGTCAGCTGACACATTGTAAAAATAAGTAGGAGACCCCAATATAAGCACATCACACCGATTAATTGCCTCGTAAATTTGTTGCATGTCATCTTTAATTATACAGGTAAAAGAGCCTTTGCATCCTTCACATCCAGTACAACCAGAGAAATTATAATCACTAATCTGAATGAGATTTGTGTCAATATTATTTTGTTTAAATACCTTTAATGTTTCTTGCATTAATGTCATTGTATTACCTGTTTTTCGTTTTGATCCAACAATTCCTAAAACGTTCATATTATCACCTAAATTTTATTATACTGCATTAAAAGACTTATTTAAAGGTGAAAAAATAGACAAAAGTATGATAAAATAGAAAAGAGGTGATAAAATGTCCAAAGAAAAGAGAATTAAGACGCTCCATTATTTAGGAATTTTCGCATTAACAATAATTAGTTTATATTATATTAACCAACTATTTTCAACACAAATACACACACTAAAAATAGCAATTAACGCTATTTTAGTCCCTTTTGGGATAGCGTTATTCTTAAGTTATTTATTTAAACCATTACTTAACCTGTTAGAAAAGAGATTTAAAATACCCTATAAATGGTTATCTGTGGGTATTACCTTAGTGATAGTAACACTGGTATTAATCGTATTTGGATGGTTTATCGGTTCAATCATTTATGAAGAAGCAACCCGATTTTTTGAAAATGATTGGGATAATATTGTAAACTTTATTAATGACAATATAAACCAGGATACCACATTAAGTGATATTTATAACCAACTGGGTAATTTTATATCATTAGAAACAGCTGAGCCTGTTATTATTAATTTTATAAGTGTCTTTAGAAATATTATAGGAATTATAGTCGTCATTGTGTTAATCCCGGTATTTTTATTTTTCTTACTACATGATTCAAAAACTATTTTTAAAGGAATTACGAATGTATTTCCTAAAAAATATCAAAGTCATTTAAAAGAACTAGGTAAACGAACTGACGTTGTTATTACCAATTATTTTAATGGCCGATTTATTTCGATGTTTATTATGAGTATCATGTTTTCTATTATGTTCATTATTTTTGGGTTTAGTATCCAAAAAAGTATTTTCTTTGGGTTTTTAGTTGGATTTTTAGATATTATTCCATATATTGGTGGATTCATTGCAATCTCACTTCCTATATTAAATTCATTTACTGTTTCTGAACAATTATTATTTGGGAATTATGCCTTCATTGCTATTATTATAGGTAATTTTGTTTTACAAGGATTCCAGGGCAATATTTTACAACCATTCATTATGGGTAAAGAAGTAAAAATTCATCCATTACTCGTTTTAAGTAGTTTTATTTTCTTTGGAAGTTTGTTTGGAATAAGTGGCGTTATACTGGCGATACCAATTGTTGGAACAATTAAAACTTCTGTAGAATATTTTACTGAATTAAAGGCTTAAAGAAGCCATAGAAATATTTATTAAAAAAAGAGTTGACTATCATCATATTTGGCATTACAATAATCCTTGTGAAAATTTAATAAGGACGTGGTTCACATGCCAAATATGATGATTTATGCTGTAATATTTTTCTTAAAAGTACTTGAAGTAGCGCTAATGACGTTGCGCATGGTTTTAATTACCAAAAATGAGCGTCTCTTAGGAGCTGTTTTAGGGTTTTTCGAAGTGATTCTGTGGGTGTTTTTAGTTTCCCAAGTTTTAAGTGATTTAGCGAAAGATCCCTTTCAAATTATTATCTATGCCTTAGCATTTGCAGTAGGTAATTATGTTGGTAGTTATTTAGAGAACAAACTAGCGATTGGAAATGTTAGTATTGAAGCAATTGTTAGTAAAACAGATGGCCAAGAATTAACAGATGCCCTTCGTGAAAACAACATTGGTGTAACCACAGTTGATGCAAAAGGGATGACAGATAGTAGAGAGATTTTATTAATCAACACACGGAGAAAATACGCTAGCCATACCATTAAGTTGATTCGTTCTTTTGAACAAAATTCCGTTATTACACTAAAAAATGTGACCCCAATATATGGTGGGTATAATTCTTTTAGAAAATAATAAGTTTTAAGCTTTCTGACTATTAATTTATACTTTTTTATGGTATTATATTTAATTGGATAAAACAATGAAGAGAAATAGAAGAAAAGAGGAAAAAATATGTCAGAAGTGAAGACATTTAAGATGGACTTCAATGGACGTAATTTAGTCGTTGAAGTTGGTGAAATGGCAAAACAAGCTGCAGGTGCGGCACTAATAAGATATGAAGATACAGCCGTGCTTAGTGTAACAGCAGTTGGAAAAGAACCTAGTACCTTGCCATTTTTTCCACTTATGGTAATTTACCGTGAGAAAATGTATGCTGCCGGAAAAATTCCAGGTGGGTTTTTAAAAAGAGAGGGAAGACCAAGCGATAATGAAACACTAACAGCGAGACTTATCGATAGACCGATTCGCCCGTTATTTCCTGAAGGTTTTAAGTATGATACGCAAGTTATTAATAATGTAATGAGTGCCGATGAAGATTATTCAGCAGAAATGACTGCTATGTTTGGTAGTTCATTATCACTTTGCATTAGTGATATTCCATTTTCAGGACCAATTGCTGGTGTAAACGTTGGATATATTGATGGCGAGTACATCTTAAACCCTACCTTAGAACAACTAGAAATCACTGAAGTTGAATTAACAGTCGCAGGAACTAAAGAAGCCGTAAACATGGTTGAATCTAGTGCTAAAGAAGTTGCTGAAGATATTATGATAGGTGCGATTAGCTTTGGTCACAAATGGATTAAAAAATTGTGTGAATTCCAAGAAGAGATTATCGCAGAAGTCGGAGAAGAAAAAGCAGAATATACTCTAAAAGTTGTCGATGAGGCTGTCAAACAAGACGTAGTGGATTTCGCAAGTGATAAATTAATTAAAGCTGTTCAAATTAGAGAAAAAATCGAACGTGAAAATAATATTAGTGAGATTACCAACGAAGTTGTTGCACACTTTGAAGATGCACATAAGGATTTAGACAAAGACGCATTGAAAAGTTTACTTAATGATGTAAAAGATGTATGTAAAACAATCGTTAAAAATGAACTTCGCCGTTTAATCAGTGAAGAAAAAATCAGACCTGATGGTCGTAAACTTGATGAAGTTAGATCACTTGAATCTAAAATTGATTTATTTGATAGAACACACGGAAGTGCTTTATTTACACGTGGACAAACCCAAGCAATTGCATTAACAACCTTAGGATCTCTATCAGACTATAAAATGATTGATGGTATGGGAGATATTGAGAAAAAAACGTTTATGTTGCATTATAATTTCCCATCATTTAGTGTTGGTGAAACTGGACGTTATGTTGGACCAGGACGACGAGAAATTGGTCATGGAATGTTAGGGGAACGTGCACTATCACAAGTTATGCCAGATAAAGAAGAGTTTCCATATACTGTACGTGTTGTCTCAGAAATTCTTGAGTCAAACGGTAGTAGTTCACAAGCAACTATTTGTGCAGGTAGTATGAGTCTAATGGCTGCTGGAGTACCCATTAAAGCACCCGTTGCTGGTATTGCTATGGGACTTGTTAAAACAGGTGAAGACTATAGTATTTTAACGGATATTCAAGGTATGGAAGATCATAATGGTGACATGGATTTCAAAGTTGCCGGAACAAAAGATGGTATTACTGCTTTACAGATGGATATTAAAATTGCTGGATTAAGTGAAGATATAATGACTCAAGCGTTAATGCAAGCAAGAGAAGCACGCCTGCAAATTTTAGAAAATATGAACGCTGCTATCGAACAACCACGTAATACAGTCAGTAAATATGCACCAAAAGTTAAATTACTACAAATTGATCCTGATAAAATTAGAGACGTTATTGGACCTGGTGGAAAAATGATTAATAAAATCATTGAAGAGGCTAATGATGTTAAAATTGATATCGATGATGATGGTAATGTAACAATTATGCATACCAATCAAGCTGATATTGATACTGCTTATGAAATGATTGAAGATATCGTCAGAGAAGCTAAAGTTGGCGAAACATATGCTGGTAAAGTTGTTCGAACAGAAAACTACGGAGCATTTGTAGAGTTATGGGAAGGAACTGATGGGTTATGCCACATTTCCAAACTTGCTCACAATCATGTTAAGAAAACACAAGATGTTTGTAAAATTGGTGACATCATCAATGTAAAAGTAATTGGTATTGATGATAGAGGACGCATTGATTTATCTCGTAAAGCAACGCTTCCAAAACCAAAAAAAGATGGTAAAAAAGATGACAAAAATTCTAAAAAAAGACATCATCACAAAAAACATTCAAAGAAAAAATAAATTAACAATGTAGTCGGACAATCGAGCCGTAAGGTTAGGAAAGTCCATGCTAGCACAAACTGAGATGTTTGTAGTGCTTATGATAGAGGAAAACATAACTCTATATACACATTGCGTGTAATGGCTGAGAACGCACCTTTAATCTGGTGTTATTATCTGTAAAAGTGCCACAGAGACGAGCAGCTTAGGAAACTAAGTTGGTGGAACGGGTAAACCCCATAAGTTAGCAACCCAAATTTGGTAGGGGCACTCTCAAAGAAGAAATGAATTTTGCGAGAGACGCAAGTAGATAAATGATTGTCGCCTGAAAAGGTACAGAACATGGCTTATAGACTACATTACCTTATAAAAAAAACAAGAAATCTTGGATTTCTTGTTTTAATTTACCACATTGTTTTTATCAAAGGCATCTTGCTTCATATTCATTTTTATTTCTAAATATCGTTGGTTATTTAATGCAATAAATTTCAAAAGTTGTGTCAGTAACAAATAACCATAAACAAACAAGACAAATATAAACACCAGTAAGTCTAAAAGAAAAAACGTCTCGCCAAGTGTTAATAACGTTGTTAGCAACATAGATATAACTAGATAGTAAATACCTAAGCCGGTAAATAGCCGTTTTGAATGGCGCGTTATTTTTGTTTCCCAGACGTGCTCAAATTTATAATCATCTAATCGTTCAAGATATTTATTAACTAGATATAGAACAAACATTTTATCACTCCTTGTCTTATTAACAAGTATTAATATACCGTTTTGAAAGAAACTTGTCAACACTAAGGATATTAATTATCAATTTATTGCATTAAACACAAAAATAAGTTACAATAAACTAGCGGAAATCGGAGGTGATTTTATGAGTGAAAAACTCGATTACAAAAAAATAAAAGAAAAACAAAAACAAATCCGGAATTTTTCTATTATTGCTCATATAGATCACGGAAAATCAACATTAGCTGATCGCATACTTGAATATACAAAGTCTGTCTCAGCCAGAGATATGAAAGAACAATTACTTGATTCAATGGATCTAGAACGCGAACGCGGTATTACCATAAAATTAAATGCCGTCACGATTAAATATATAGACGATGATAAAAAAGAATATTTGTTTCATTTAATCGATACCCCTGGTCATGTTGATTTTACCTATGAGGTGTCTCGCAGTTTAGCGGCTTGCGAGGGTGCAATATTAGTGGTAGATGCAGCACAAGGTATTGAAGCACAAACCTTGGCAAATGTCTATTTAGCAATTGATAATGATTTAGAAATATTACCTTTAATAAATAAAATAGATTTACCCAACGCTATGCCTGATAAAGTCAAACAAGAAATAGAAGATGTTATTGGTCTAGAAACTGACAATGCTGTTTTAGCAAGTGCTAAAGAAGGCATTGGTATCAAGGAGATACTAGATCAAATAGTCAAAGAAGTCCCAGCCCCAAAAGGCGATTCAGAAGCACCCCTAAAAGCGTTGATCTTTGATTCGTTTTTTGATCCTTATAAAGGCGTTATTCCCTCTGTTAGAATTATGGAAGGAACGGTCCAAAAAGGGGATATCATTAAAATGATGGCAACAAATGCGGAATACGAAGTGACAGATGTGGGAATTTTCACCCCTAAAAAATTAGAAACGAATTATTTAGCACCGGGTGATGTTGGCTATATTAGTGCTTCAATTAAAACGGTTAAAGACGTTGGTGTAGGAGATACAATCACAACAAAAAATAATCCGACAAAAAAAGCATTACCTGGTTATAGAAAATTAAAACCGATGGTTTTTTGTGGACTCTATCCAATTGATGCGGATGACTATAATGATTTAAGAGATGCACTTGATAAATTAAAACTCAATGATGCATCACTAGCTTATGAACCAGAAACATCACAAGCACTTGGCTTTGGATTTCGCAGTGGATTTTTAGGACTCTTACACATGGAGATTGTACAAGAACGGATTGAACGCGAATTTAATATTCCCTTAATTGCGACAAGTCCGAGTGTCATTTACCATGTTTATCTAACAGATGGAACTATGAAAGAAGTCGATAATCCAGCTGAATTACCTGATTCAAATCATACAGACCGGATTGAAGAACCAATCATTAAAGCAACTATTATGTCACCTGAAGAGTATGTTGGTAATATTATGAAATTATGCCAAAATAAACGTGGTGAATTTATTGATATGCAATACGCAGGAGAAAATAGAGTGCAAATAACATACAAACTACCACTACTAGAAATTGTGTTTGATTTCTTTGATAAACTTAAATCAAGTACAAAAGGGTACGCTAGTTTTGATTATGAAGTGAGTGGATACAGTGATAGTAACCTTGTTAAAATGGATATTTTAGTGAATGGTGAAGTCGTGGATGCTTTAAGTACAATTGTCTTTAAAGACTTTGCTTACAGACGCGGTAATGCTATGACGCGTAAACTAAAAGAACTTATTCCGAGACAAATGTTTGAAATTCCTATTCAAGCAGCAATCAATAATAAAATCATTGCTAGAACAAATATAAAAGCATTACGTAAAAACGTCTTATCAAAATGTTATGGTGGAGATGTTTCTCGTAAACGAAAATTATTAGAAAAACAAAAAGAGGGAAAAAAACGCATGAAAAGTGTTGGGAGTGTCGAAATTCCCCAAGAAGCCTTTTTAAGCGTGTTATCACTCGATGATGATTAATGAGGAGGATATATGTTAGAACTTTGGAAAATATTTTTTGCTTTTTTAAAACCAGGAATTTTTGGGTTTGGTGGTGGACAAGCCACTATACCACTTATTGAAGAAGAAATTGTAAATAACCAGGGATGGATTACTGAATCAGAATTTTCTGATTTTCTTGCGATGAGTAATACATTACCAGGTCCCATCGCAACAAAGATGAGTATTATAGTTGGATTTGATGTTGCTGGCTACCTCGGTGCCTTTGTCGCGTTATTAGGAATGATTTTACCATCAACTATCGCAATTATTATCTTATTTAATTTATTACAACAAAATAAAGACTCTGAATTTGTTCAAGGAATGCAAGCTGCAGCCAAACCAGTTGTTGTTGTATTGATTGCTGGTGTTGCTTTTGGTATGGCAAGAAGTAGTGTCTTTCATCAAATAGATATGGCATCTGCTAGAACGTGGATAATCCTTGGAATATTTACGGTTGCAACTATTATTATGTTGATGAATGAATTTTTGCCCTGGTTTGATGTACACCCAGCTATTTTAATCGTTATGGCGTTATTAGTTGGTGGATTTTTTATAAGATAAAAGACTTTTCTAAGTCTTTTTTTCTTTAGAGGTGAAAAAAAATGATTGATAGTTTATACATCCATATTCCTTTTTGTGAACAAATTTGTACGTATTGTGACTTTCACAAAGAATTAGCCAAACAGGCTAAGAAACAAGACTACATTAATGCGTTAACAAAAGAGTTAATCCATTATAAAAACAAACTCCAAGAATTAAAAACTATCTATATTGGTGGCGGAACACCATCTAATATAGATTTAAAGCTACTTGAAGAATTATTTAAGACACTTAAAGATATATTGCCAATTAGTATCAACGAATATACCATTGAATGTAATCCCAATGATATTACTGAATCATTTGTTAAATTATTAGAGAAATATCACATTAACCGTGTTAGTATGGGCGTTCAAACATTTAATGAGTCACAGTTAAAAAACTTAAATAGATCACACAAGAATCACCATGTATTTAAAGCGGTTAAATTACTTAAAAAGAAAGGTATAACAAACATCAACATTGATTTGATATTTGATTTGCCAAATCAAACAATGAAAGATTTAAAAAGTGATTTAGAACTCTTTTTATCACTCGATGTGCCACATATTTCTTATTATGCCTTAATTTTAGAAGAAAATTCTATTTTATATTATTTAAAAAACAAGAAAAATATCAGTGTAAATAGTGAAGAAGACGTTCATTTGATGTATAATATAATTGTAGATTTCTTAACAAAAAACGGCTACAAGCATTATGAAATTAGTAATTTTTCAAAAGAAGGATTTGCCTCACAACACAATATAACCTATTGGAAAAACAAGGATTATTTAGGTGTTGGTAGTGGTGCACACTCCAAAGTTAATGGTGAACGTTTTAACCGAATCAGTAATGTTACGCGCTATATCAAAACCATCTCTAAGCACGATTTTTCGGTCTGTGAGACTTATCCTTATTATCCATTAGCTGACACGTGCATGCTAGGACTAAGACTAATTGAAGGTGTTGATTATAACGATATTAATGAAACTTATAATACAGATATATTTAAGCATTTTCCTAAGCTTAATGATTTAATTGATAAAGGCTTACTCACCATAACAAAGAATAGACTGCATTTAACGAAACACGGTCTCTTATTTGGAAACGAGGTTTTTGAAGTATTTTTGGAGGACTAATATGTTAAAACAACTCTTAAGAGAATTTGAATACTATTTAAAAATCACAAAGGGATTAAGTCAAAATACAATTAATTCATATCGCGCTGACTTAGAGGAATATGTTTTGTTTCAACTTAAAAATTATGAGATTAGTGATCCCAATCGTCTAACAAAAGAACACATAAGAAATTTTATTAGGCGGTTAAAAAGAAAAGAAACTTCAAACAGCTCTATTAGTCGAAAATTAAGTGCGATTCGTTCATTTCATAAATTTTTATTAAGTGAGAAACTCGTTGATAAAAATGTTAGTTTAGGTGTTAAACTTCCTAAACGAGAAAAGACCCTACCAACTGTCTTAAGCATCAAAGAAATTGATGCCTTACTCGACGTTACTAGTGGTGATAAACCCCTAGAAATCAGAAATAAATCAATAATAGAATTGCTTTATGGAAGTGGACTAAGAATCAGTGAATTGCTTAATTTAAAACTAGAAGACTTACATATTAATATGGGCTTTATAAATATTTCTGGTAAAGGAAATAAAGAGCGTATTGTACCAATTGGAGAAGAAGGTATTTCTGCGCTGAATCAATATTTAAGTGATGCGCGCCCTAATTTAAAGAAAAAACCAGGTTCCATCATATTTTTAAACACTAGAGGAAATGCATTGTCACGTGTTGGCTTTTATAAAGTATTAAAAAAGTTAGCGAAACAAGCACATATTACTAAAAATGTTACACCACATACATTAAGACATAGTTTTGCAACACATCTGTTAGAAAATGGTGCAGATTTAAGAGTCGTACAAAAACTTTTGGGTCACGAAGACATCACAACAACTGAAATTTATACACATATTAATCAAAAAGAGTTGCAAGATAATTATAATAAATTTCACCCAAGATCAAATAAAAAGGAGTGATAATATGTTTAAAAGAGTATTTTTAATTGTTATCGATAGTGTTGGCTTTGGAGAAGCAGAAGATGCAGCAAAATTTGGCGATGAAGGAAGTAACACCATTGGACATATTAGTGAAGTGACTGGTGGCATTTCTTTACCAAACATGCAACTGTTAGGTGCAGGAAACCTGACAGATATTAAAGGGGTTCCACCTGTTAAAGACGCACTAGGATATTATACCAAAATGAAAGAAATCAGTAATGGTAAAGATACCATGACAGGACACTGGGAACTGATGGGCTTAAAAATAGAAAAACCCTTTATCACCTTTACCGAAAATGGATTTCCTGATGAACTGATTGAACAACTGGAAGAGAAAACTGGTCGTAAAATCATTGGTAATAAAGCAGAAAGTGGTACAACAATCATTAAAGAACTTGGAGAACGACAACTTGAAACAGGTGAGTTAATTGTTTATACATCTGCTGATAGTGTCTTGCAAATTGCAGCACATGAAGAAGCAATTGGACTAGACAATCTTTATGAAGCATGTGAAATTGCCCGTGAACTAACACAAAAAGATGAATGGAAAGTAGGACGTGTTATTGCTAGACCATTCATTGGGGATAACAAAGATAACTTTGAGCGAACAGCAAATCGTCATGATTATGCCTTAAAACCATTTGAGGACACCACACTAACAGATCTTAAAGAAGCAGAATATGATGTGATTGGTTTTGGTAAAATCAATGATATTTTTGATGGTGAAGGTATTACTGAATATTATCGACAAGGGTCAAATAAAGAGGGTATGGAAAACTATATTGAATATACCAATAAAGACTTTACGGGGCTAGCTTTTTTAAATCTAGTTGATTTTGATGCCAAATATGGCCACCGACGTAATCCAGAAGGATATAAGGATGCTCTAATTGAATTTGATGAACAACTAGGAACATTAATGAAAAAAATTAACGATGATGATCTACTTATTATTACGGCAGATCATGGAAATGATCCAACATTCAAAGGGACAGATCATACACGCGAAGATGTTCCTCTATTAATTTTTAATCCGACATTACAAGGTGGTAAATTACCAATCAGAGAAACATTTGCCGATATTGCCGCAACCATTAGTGATAATTTCGAGGTAACTTTCCCAGATCATGGAACTAGTTTTCTAAATAATATAATGCTAAAAAAATAAGATATTCCAAATGGAATATCTTTTTTTTAGTCTAGATTAATTGCTTCTAAAACTTTTAGTTTTTTCTTTAAACTTTTTTTGTATTTACGCTTAATAGCACGTTTTTGTTTACGTGTATCTTTGGAATCATACTTAATATATTTATTATATGATTTTAATGTTTTCTTAATTAATTTCTGTTGTTTCTTATAAAGAGATTTGTGATTCTTTAATGTTTTTTTAACAAAGGTTTCTGTATCTTCTAAGTGATTTTGATATGTTTGTTTAGAGGTAGCAAGTAATGCATCATAATCTGCTTCAATCGTTAAGGAATCATTAAAATCAACCACATCTTTTAAGTTATTTCGTAACTGTTCAAGTTCTTTTTCCTTAATAAGCTGTGCACGATGTTTATTACTTTCAATGTCTTTTATATCAGATTTATGTTGCTTTTCTAATTGTTTGATATCTTGTTTATGAGACTTAATCAGTGTTTCTTTTTCTTGGTTCAAAGTCTCAATTTCCTGGTTGTTTGACATATTAGTTTCTAATTCGTCTAATTCTTGTTTAAGTTCTTTGATGCGTTTTTTTGGTATTTTTGTACGTTCTTCAAATAACTCGTCTGCTTCTTTGGTGGCTTGTTGCAGACGCTCATCTGCTGATGAAATTGCTGAATCCCCAATTAGTGGTGTCACATCATCAGAAGAGGTCATAGCACCCGTTGCTTCATGGGAATCTATTTTGTGTTTTGTTTGGTCTCTTAACTTTTCAAATGAAGCAACCGTTTCATCTCTAATTTGCTTAGCTTCATCAATTGCTTTTTGAGCTCTGTTTTCTGCTTCCTTAACAACTTTTTGATAACGTCTAATACCGTCATCATTATTTTTCTTCTTTTCAATTTCTTGAATTTGAGACGCATAGTAATTTTCTAATTTTTGAATACGCTTTTTGATTTTTTCGTTTTCTGACTTGTCAGTAAATAACAATTTCTTGTATTCTAAGTCTTCAAGTTTAGAATCAAGTTCTTTTTGCAGTTGAGAAATCTCATAATCATAATCTTGACGGTAGTAATCAATTTTACGTCTAGCACCTTCAATTTCTTGCTCTTTTGTTAACAAGATACTTTCTAACCGAATATTATACTCATTTTTTGCACATTCAATTTGTTGATTGGCAAATAATAGTTGATTCTCCATAGTAGTTTTTACAAATTTTTGATTAACTTTTATACCTAAATTAATGCGTTCAACTTGCTCTTCAGCTAAATTACGTTCGTTTTCATATAAGGACTTCACTTTTAAAATTTGTAGTTTACGTTCTTTTTTAGCAATATCAATTAACGACTCTTGATAAATAATTTCACTATTATTTTCTTCTTTTTTCTTTTTATAATTAACTTTTGAATTGTTAGAAAGCAGAAGAATGGTATGATCTATGTCTTTCAGACGTTTATTTAATTGCAGTTTACTAGTGATTCTATCAAGTTTAAATTGACGATTTTTATTTTCTAATTCGTAATCACTGATATATTCACTTAATTTAATAATACGATCATGTTCACTTTTCTTAAGTTGGATAATAAGTTTTTCAAATTCTTTAAGTAATGTGATATCGTCTAATTCTGATTCTTTGATAAATTCATACTCTTTTTTTCGTAAATCATAGCGTAATTTGAATAGCTTTTTACATGCCTTTTCTCGTGTTAACAGATGTGTTTCAATTTCTTTAAACCGTTTTTTATTGATTTTTACATCGTGTTTTAAATTATCGCGATCTTTTTTTATCTTGAAAAGTATTTTAGATTCTTCAAAGTTAATATTTTCAAGTTCAATATTCATTTTTAAGTCGTTTTTCTCTGTAATATAGTTAACTTGTAAGGCACTAAGTTTAGTTTCTATCTCGCTTTTTTTCTTATTTAAATCGCGTTCGATACTTCTAGAAACACTGCTATTAGCATCTTTTGGTTTAGATTTTTCAATGCGATCAAACTCTTTAAGTAATGACTGAACTTTTTCAAAGTTATTTAGCTTTTCTGCAGAAATGATTTGTTGGCGAATTTCTTTAAGCGTTTCTTCTTTCTCTTTAGTGACTCGTTGTTCTTTGGTGAGATCACCTTTAAACTCTGATTCAATTTTATTTTTTAACGTTGTTTTAAATGTTTTAAATTCATTAATAAGTGCTTTTCTATCTTTTTGGTACTTACTTTCTAATGTGTCTAATTTGTGATTATAGTTGTTAATCGTTTCTTTGTGTTGTTTAATCATAGCTTCTTTGTCTTGTTTAGACATATCTTCTTTTGAAAATCCCGTCATGGATGTATCTAAATAAGATTTATTATTATTAATAAGGCTACGTTGTGATTGAAACAACTCATTTTCAAGTGTTGTTAAATCGTCCCTATATGCATCAATCTTAGAAGCAGCATTAATAATAAATGTTTCTTTTTCTTTAAAAACAGATTCAACATGAGCGATTAATTTTTTGCTAACAGATAATTGTGTATCAAATAGATCACTATTATTATCGTTTAGTAGTTGCGCATAATTAGATTCTTCGTCTTTGGTTGTTTTCATGATATCAAGCAATTGTTCAAAGAGTGTGTCCATGTCTTCAAGGCGTGATTCAAGCGAATCAATTCTATGAAACCTCATTTCATTTCGATCTTCAAATATTTGATTTTCTGTATGAATCATGTCATTAAGTTGTTTCAAGACAGTTTCACGATCAATATTGTCAATTTTCATATTAATGGAATCAATTTTGTTCTCAAGATCTGAAATGCGATTTTGTGTTTCTTCAATACGTGCTTCATTTTTCTTTTTGACTTCCATATTTGCTTCAAGGACTTCATCAACTAACTTCTTCAATAATTTCGACTCTTTTTCTAAATCAGATTGCAGGGTTGTAGAAATATCACGATTGGCATCAGAGATTGTTGTTGGAAGGTTTGTTTTTTTCTTTTTATCCATTATGAACCTCCTCGTCATATGCCTTAGTCATAAGTTTTTTTAGTAGTGCAGTTTTATCTTGATGTTTTTGTTCTCTAAAGGCGTAAAGATCTTTTGTTATGTCATTGATATTATCGCTAATTGCTTGATTATTTTCCTTAATAGCTTGATTGAAGTTACGTTTTAGCTTTTTGTAGTCAGAAAGATAAACATCATATGATTTATCCAAATCATTCACAGATTGAACAAAAATCATATTCGCTCTGTTGTTAGCCGTTTCTAAGATGTTTCTATTTTCTGTTTTTAAATCAGAAAGACGTGTCTGTTTTTTCTCGATTTCTAGTTCAATATTTTTCTTAGCTGTTAAATCTGATTCTTCTAGTTTTGGTCTAATTCTAAAGACACTTTCTTCAAAGTTCTTTGTTTTTTCTTTTAATGCATTATTGATTTCATTAACTTTATTGGTACGTTCTTGTTTTAATTGACGACGTTGGTCTTTATACATTTCTAAATTACTTAAGTGCACATTTTCTGTTTTTAATTTAGCATCATTTAAACGTGATTTAGCACTTTCAATACTAACATTATAGATACGTTCTTCATAACTAAAAATTCGCTTAGCTTCTTCATCTTTAGCATCAAGTTCTTTTGAGCGTCTATCATAGGAATCTTTAACATAAGATTTATTCTTATCTAGATTTTCAAACATTTGAACGATGGTTTGTTGTTCCTCTGTCTCTAGTTTTTCTTGTTTGTCTTTTATTTCCTTAACAGCCTTGTTTAAACGATTTTCAATAGATTTTTTTTCTTTGTTAGCCACTGTTTTTTTATTGTTTATTTGTGATGTTAAAAGATCAATTTTATCATCAATCTCGTTATTTTTCTCTTTTAAAGTAGTCTGTTGATTTTGTTTAAAGTTATCGATTTTTTTAATCAATGGTCCGTTTTCTGTTTCTCGTTTTTGATCAACTTTCGCAATAGCTTTTGTCGCATTTTCTTTAGCGTATGCAATTAGTGCTCTATCTTTTTTAACAAGTGGTTCATATAATTGCTCTATCAATTCACGCTTGCTTTCTTCAAGTGTTTTTAGTCGTCTAAAAATTTTATTAAAAATCAGTTCGGTGTGATTTAAAAAATCTGTTACTTTACTGGTTTTGAATGACATCAGTTTATCAAGTTCAGCATTAATTAAATTTCGCATTGTCGTAATATAATCTTTATGTTCTGTTTTAAGTGTTTTTAACTGAGCCTCATATGTTTTATCAAGTGCGTTTTTCTCACGGTTAAGTTTTCGCTGGTCATCACTGTATTTTGTCGATAAATTTTCTTTTTTAATCGTGTGTGTTTGCTCAACAGTATTTATGACAATCTCATATAACGAAGACAAGTAGTGTTTACTTTGTTCCATTAAGCGGGCATTATTACGAATAAAAGATTTTGTTTTTTCTAGTGATAACTGTTTGCTTCCAAATAACCCTATGCGTTCATCAATAAATGATAAAAAAGCTTTGTTTGAGTGATCAAATTGTGTTTTCTTTTCATTTATATTACTTTTAATTTCTGAAAGATATTTTTTAGATTGCTTTGTTTCATGTGCTAATGCCTTTTCAATTTGTTTAATTTGATTATCAAATTGTTCATTATTTTGTTTAATTGTTTGGTTAACTTCTGCTTCATATGTGGCGATTTTATCGCTTGTTTCAGCGTTATTTTGTTCTTTTAAAAGGCGTAGATTAGAGACATCTTTTGTAAGTGTTAATAAATCGTCTTCGAGAGTTTGATTGATGACTTCAATTTCATAAGAGGCTTCTTTTTTTAAATTGTCAATTTTATAGGTTAACTCTGCACGATAAAGAGCGTTATCTTTTTTAGTTTCTAATTCAGCTATTTGTTTTTTTAACTCAAAAATCTCGACTTCAGTTTCAAACTTACTATCGAGTAATCGACGTTCTAATTTAGTATTTTTAATACGTAATGTTTTTATTTCTTCAGCTTTTTTATTTTTAAACGTTGCTTCTTCAACAGTTATATCATGTGATTTTTTGTTTTTTAAATTTGTGATTGCCTTGTTGTTATGACTGATTTTTTCCTTAGTCTCTAATGCTTCAAGTTCTAATTTAAAATCGTGTTTAATTTCAAGTAAACGCTTTTGGTGATCAATCTTGGCATGTTTAATACTAAAACGATCATCAATTTCGTTAACTTCTATTTTTTTACGTAAGTTATTAACTTCTATTTTAACATGTGTATCAGAGGTATCTAGATACATATTAATTTCATCAATTTTTGTATAATTATCCGCCACTGTTGAAAGTTCTGTATCAACTAAGTCAGTAATAGAAGATTTCATATTATCAAAGATTTCAACATAGTTTTTTAAGAACGCTGTTTTAAGCTCTTTATGTTTTATTTCATAGGTGTTGTTTGTCTCTTCAATTTGATTGAGTAAATCACAAAGATGACTATTATAATTTTCAAATGAATGAGATAAATTAAGTGTGCTTTCTTCATCAAGTGTTAAAAAGCGTTCTAGTTGTTCATAACTAAATCGTTCCGCGTCAAAACTGTTTAACACCAAGTTTTTTTCGTTTTCATACACCTTTAATTCTTGATCAATTAATTCTAGTTGATATTTTTTAGTAGTAGTAGCACGTTGTTCAAACAACGCGCGTTTTTTAGAAATCTTCTTCTTTAAAACTTTATCTGAGTTACTAAGTGATTCTTCTTCCTTATCTAGTTTGTCATTATTTACAGATAAATCTTGATCAATTAATTCAATAATAGTTGCGCGCTTTTCTTTTAAAGAGGTAATTTCTTTGGTTAAAAAGGTTATTTGATCAGTAAAATGTTTCTTCAAATCAGCTTGATTTGCTGAGAAAGATTCTTTAATATCTTGAATCTGATCATTAATCATTTTAGCATCTGTTGTTTTTAATTGATTAGATTGTTCTTTTTGCGATGACAGTTTCTTTACTAGATTGTTTAAAAGAGCCTCTTTATCTTTTTTAAAAGAATTAAGACGCGATTCTATATCATCTAATAAGTGATTTTTTTGTTGTTTTATTTGTTGTTTGTATTTATCAAGTTTTTTGATTTTGACATCAAGTTGTTGTTCATAAACCGCCGTGTTTTTGACAAAGTTTTCTTTGTAAATAGCTAATTTCTCACGATAAGATTCATTATTTTCTTTATACTTAGCGATAATTTCCGCTTTTTCTTTTCCTATTTCTACACTGATTTGTGCTTCTTGTTCATTGAGTTTTTCGAGTTCAATTTCTAGGGCTTTCTTTTCAGCTTTGTTTGCTTGTTCTAACTCTTTATTCAGTTGTTGTTCTTTAACTCTAAGTGTGGCCAATGTTTCTTCAGTAGAGGTATTTATTTGTTCAAGTTTCTTGTCATGATGTTCCTTGATTTCACTAATTTTACGTTTACTTGATTTTTCCTTGCGTAAAAATCCATTATGGGCACGTTCTGATTTTTCTTCATGGCGACTTTTTGCTTGCTTGATTTTAGTTTCTAGTTTTGAAATTTCTTTATCATATTCTTTTCCAATTTCAAATGATGAGATGTCATATGATTTTAAATCTGTCTGTTTCACAATCAAGTACCTCCTCTAAATGCTTTAATATAGCGATTACCCTTTATTTATTTTACCACAGAATTATTATTTATACAATAAATTGTAAAAAATAGCAGTCAAATATATCAATTGTATTTTTGAACAAATATAGTATAATTTTTATGAGGTGTTTATATGGAAGAAAGTGTATTGACAAACGAAGAACTACCTGAAGATATCGAAAGTCATTCATTACGTCCTAAGTTACTAGGTGAGTTTATTGGACAAACTGAAGTAAAAGAGATGATGAATGTGTTTATAAAAGCCGCAAAAAACCGTAACGAATCACTTGATCATGTATTATTATATGGTCCTCCTGGTTTGGGTAAAACAACCTTAGCTGGGATTATTGCGAATGAAATTGGTGTTAATATCAAAATCACAAGTGGACCGTCAATTGAGCGAAGTGGTGATTTGGCCGCAATACTAACAAGTTTAGAACCTGGTGATATTTTATTTATTGATGAAATACACAGATTACCACGAATTGTTGAAGAAATATTGTACCCGGCAATGGAAGATTTTGTGATTGATATTGTTGTGGGACGTGATTCGACATCTAAATCAATCCGTGTTGATTTACCACCATTTACACTTGTTGGAGCAACTACTCGCTTTGGTGATTTAAGTGCCCCCCTTAGAGATCGCTTTGGCGTGGTTCATAAATTACTCTATTATAACGAAGAAGAATTAAAAGAAATCTGTGAACGTACCGCTAAAATATTTGAAAGTGATATCAAAGAAAGTGCTGCTTTTGAAATTGCTAGGAGAAGCCGTGGTACACCCAGAATTACAAACCGCTTATTTAGACGCGTTAGAGACTTTGCTGATGTGTTAAACGACGGTATCATCGATCAAAAAATTTGTCATGTAGCACTTGATAAACTTCATATCGACCACATTGGTCTCGATTCCAAAGATCATAGTTATTTAGAAGGCATTATTGATAAATTTGATGGAGGTCCTGTGGGAATTGAAAGTTTAGCTGCTTCCATCGGTGAAGAACCAACAACCATAGAAGATGTGTATGAACCTTATTTACTGCAACTGGGATTCATTAAACGAACTCCACGTGGTAGGATTGCTACACAAAAAGCTTATAGACATCTTAAAAAAAGACATAATACGAGGTTATTCGAATGAAAGTAGCAGATTTTGATTACACATTACCCAAAGAATTAATTGCTCAGACACCCTTAAAAACAAGAAGTGATTCTCGACTACTTGTTTTAAATAAAGATACGAAAAAAATTATGCACGACCACTTTAAAAACCTTGTTGATTACTTAGATAAAGACGATGTATTGGTATTAAATAATACATCTGTTTTACCCGCTAGATTATATGGCGAAAAAGAAACAACAAAAGCAGCGATTGAAATTTTATTATTAAAACAAGAATCAAACGACATCTGGCAATGTCTTGTCAAAAAAGCCAAGAAAATTAAACAAGGCACAATCATTAGTTTTGGTGATGGTCGTTTGAAAGCTGAATGTGTTGCTGTAAAAGAAGCAGGGATTCGTATATTAAAAATGATCTATCAGGGGATTTTTTATGAAATACTAGATGAATTAGGAGAAATGCCCCTGCCGCCTTATATTCATGAAACACTCGATGATCCAGACCGTTACCAAACAGTTTATAACAGGCATAAAGGGAGTGCTGCTGCACCAACAGCGGGCTTGCACTTTACCAAAGAGTTACTCAAAAAAATCAAACAAAAAGGGATTAAAATCACGTATATAACATTACATGTTGGACTAGGGACATTTAGACCCGTAAAAGTGAAAAATGTTAAAGATCATAAGATGCATTCAGAATATTATATGGTCTCTAAGAAAAATGCACAGATATTAAATGAAGCGCGCAAAAACAACCACCGAATTATTCCGGTTGGGACTACCTCACTTAGAACGCTTGAAACAATTTTGCAAAATCAAGAAAAATTTACTGAAACAAGTGGTTGGAGTGAAATTTTCATTTATCCAGGATATCAATTTAAGATTGTTAATCACCTTATCACGAACTTTCATTTACCTAAATCAACTTTAATCATGTTGGTAAGTGCCCTTGCTGATAAGAAGACAATTATGAAAGCATATCAAGAAGCAATTCAAGAACGATATCGGTTCTTTAGTTTTGGTGATAGTATGTTTATCACCGCTTCTAATAATACCATCAAAAAGGATGTGAGTCAGGATGACTAATTATTGTAATGTCTGCATCTATAAATCCTTACCTTACAGAGAAATAACAATTAAAAAGGGTGCTTATCTCTTTCATCAAGGTGATCCTTTAACGATGATGTATTATTTAAGAGACGGACTTGTTAAAGTGTTAAAATTACACAGTAATGGCGAGGAAAAAATCTTTGATATAGTCGGTAAAAATGACTTTCTAGCGCTACTGGCAATTCTGCAGAAGAAAGATCTTTATCCCGCAAGTGCTATTGCATTAACAGATTTAATACTCAATGTTTCAACAAAAGCAGATGTGTTAAACGCATATACAACCAATCAACCATTCAAAGAAGCCTGTATAGATTGCGCATCAAATCGTGCAATATTATTTCAAGACCATTTATTTCAACTTTCAAACGCATCAACAGATGATAAAATTATTGGCGTCTTAACTCACCTTGCACAACAACTTGGAACCTTCAAAGATGATATTTACACTGTTGATATCCCACTTAATCAAACGGATCTAGCTAATATCATAAATGTTAGACGAGAAACACTTAGTCGTAAATTGACTGAATTAAAAAAACAAGAAAAAATAACCATTGATAAAAACACCTATAAACTCTATAACAACAAGCTGTGATAAAAATCACAGCTTTTTTCTATGAATGTGATATACTGCAGTTAGGAGTGATAGAATGAGTGAACTAATTAACAACAGTCAAAAAAGACAAGAAAAATTAAAAGAAATTATCAAAAAGATTCATGATGGTATGCCCATAGAAGAAGCCAAAAAAGAATTTAAGAAACACTTTGAATCAGTGTCAACAGATGAAATTACTAAAATGGAGCATAACTTAATTGAAGAAGGTATGCCGATAGAAGAAGTTGAAAATTTATGTGATGTTCACGCAAGCGTATTTCAGGGATCAATCTCAGATATCCATAAAACAAACGAAATCACTGAGATAAAAGGACATCCTCTGCAAGTTTTAATGGAAGAAAACGACCGTATTTTAACACTGATAGAAGAAGAAATAGTCCCCTATTTAGATGATACATCCAAAACAGCACAACTAATGTTAAGAATTGGATTTGAACGTTTAAGTGAAGTTGATTATCATTATGCGCGAAAAGAAAACCTCTTCTTCCCACAAATCGAAAAAGCTGGCATTACGTCTGTCCCCAAAGTTATGTGGGGTGTAGATAATCAAATTAGAGACGGCATCAAAGATGTTATAAAAGAATTGGCTTCTGAAGAATGTGATCTAGAAGCGCTTAATCCCGATATAAAAATCACACTTGAAAAAGTGAAAGATATGGTAACCAAAGAAAATAATATATTAATTCCGATGTTAATTGATAATGTTAACTTGTATCAATTTATTTTAATCGATGAAGCTAGTCAAGAGATGAAATATTTCTTAGAACCGCCTAAACATAAATGGGCAAAACAAGATGATGACATGACCGAAAACAAAGAAACAACAACCGAAGAAACCAATGCGTCTGGTGAAGTTTTATTCGATGCAGGGACGTTATCCCAAGAAGAAGTTAATTCGATACTAAATACTGTTCCTTTTGATATGACATTTGTCGATAAAGAGGGTCATGTAAAATATTTCACACAAGGCAAAGAACGTATGTTTGATCGTCCCAAAACTATTTTAGGACGACATGTGAGTATGTGTCATCCACCACAAAGTGTTGATGTGGTAGAAGAGATAGTTCGTCGTTTTGAAACAGGGGAAAAAGACCACGAAGACTTTTGGATTAAAATGGGTGAGGTATTTGCCCACATTAGATATTATGCCATCAGAGATAAAAATAATAACTTTTTGGGCACTTTAGAACTCACACAAGATATAAAGCCCATTAAAGACCTAGAAGGCGAGAAACGTCTTCTTGATGAATAATGCGTATTTTATATGTTAGTTTAGGCTTTACAACATTAGCAATTGGAGCAGTTGGGGTTGTATTACCCGTATTACCCACAACCCCCTTTTTACTCTTGACAGCATATTTTTTCGGAAAAGGATCAAAACGTTTTTCTGATTGGTTTCAATCAAAAACGCTTTATAAAAACCACCTAGAAGAGTTCATTAAAACAAAATCTATGACAAGAAAGAAAAAATGGACATTGCTTATTTTTGTAGATATAATCATGGTTATATCATTTTTATCTGTGAATAGTATCTATCTTAAAGTCTTGATTGTTGTACTTGTACTCATAAAATATTATTATTTTCAAACACACATTAAGATTAAAGAAAAATCACATTAGATCACTGTAGCCTAGTATTACAAGGAGGGATTTATGGAAACATTTAGTTATGATAAGGAACATATCAACCAGTTAAATACATTTATGAAACATCTAGAAGCAGCCAATAATTCTAAAGAAAAAAAAGCATTGTTTGAAGACTATAAAAAAAC
The DNA here is from genome assembly GCA_021736205.1 of Candidatus Izemoplasma sp. Lineage (GTDB taxonomy): Bacteria > Bacillota_I > Bacilli_A > Izemoplasmatales > Izemoplasmataceae > JAIPGF01. Next base: position 42,753 of record JAIPGF010000001.1, on the reverse strand, counting down.
TATTAGAAGTGTGACGGCGATTGATTTATTTTTTACGGAATTTTATGGCCAAAAAACAACTAAATCGATGGCCGATATCAAACAAACAGCTGATAAATTTGTTAATTTGTTTTATCAATCACTAGAAAGTAAACTTCCTGAATATACACATCGTTATTTTTTCTTATGCATAGAAGAAAATGACGCCGTGCGTTCTTTGTTAGACACACTCAAATCATCATTAAAAAAAGATACACTTTTAAAAAGCAAATCAACTATCAAAAAAACATTAGAAAAAGCAGCCGATATTAACTTACTATTTGAAAAACGAGAAAATATTTTATTTTCATCATTAGAAGACATTGTTCCTTCTTCCATGCCGTTAAAAGTGCTTTGGTCACTTCATAATGATGGAAGAAACATTCGAAAAAAATTACTTAATCTAATTAATGCATCTCCTTTTGATAAGGATGCATTTCAAACACTTATTGGTGAGTATTATTTTTTAATTTATGGGATTTTACAAAAACATGAGTTAATCCTCTTACCTATCGCCCATCAAGTACTAACTAAACGAAAACTAAATCTCATGGTAGAAGAAGTGTTTGATCATGGCTTTGCCTTTATTACACCAAAACCTCCGCAAAAAACACGCACAAAAGATTCAAAAAGTAGTGACAGTTTATTTGATTGTAAGACAGGATATTTATCCATGAAACAAGTTGGTTTAATTTTGAATCATATCCCACTCGATATCACATATGTTAATGAAGATAATAAAGTCCAATACTTTAACGACCGTAAAGAACGTCATTTTCCACGAAGTCCTTCTATCATAGGCAGACTCGTTGAAAACTGTCATCCCCCTAAAAGTGTTCATATTGTTAAAAAAATTGTTGATGATTTCAAACAAGGTAGACGAGATTTTGCTGAGTTTTATATTCACTTTAAGGAAAGTTATTTATACATTACGTATTATGCCGTTAGAGATAAAGAAAAAACATATAAAGGTGTATTAGAAGTGTCGCAAGATATTACACATATTAATGCACTCTCTGGTGAGAAACGTTTATTAGATGAAACGGACCAAATGTATAATCGATTCGCTGACTATTATGATGAGGTATTCCCATTAAATAGTGAAAAAGTATCATTTTTAGATACACAACTTAAAGCAGAAGGAACTATCTTAGATATTGGATGTGCCACTGGCGAAACAGCCATTGCACTTGCCGCTAAAAAACGTCCGATTAAAGCAATTGATCTAAATGAAAAAATGATAGAACTCGCAAACAAAAAAGACATGAATAATATCGATTTCTCTGTACAGAATATGATTGATATATCAGAAAATAACATCTACAGTGGTATTTATATAGTTGGTAATACCTTAGTTCATGCCAAAAATGAAAAAGCGATTAAACAACTTTTAGAAAGTTGTTATAGAGCTCTAAAAGATTCAGGGAAAATAATCATTCAAATTATTAATTATGACCGCATATTAAATCAATACATAACCTCCTTACCAACCATAAAAAGAGACTCTATAACATTTGAGCGATCTTATGACTTTAAAGAAACCAATATCATCTTTAATACTAAATTAGAAACGCCCAAAGAAACACTTACCATGACACAACAACTTTATCCAATTCAATCTAAAGAATTATTTAAACTCATGCGTCAAATAGGCTATACAAAAATCAAAAGCTATGGCTCATTTGATACAAAACCTTATGTATCTGATTCATCGTTCCATTTGATTGTTGTTGCAAGTAAATAAAATAAAAAGTACGGAAAATTTTCCGTACTTTTTATTTGGTAAAGCAATGATATAATTTTACTGTTGGTTTAACATTTTATCTAAATCCTCTTTTACAGATGAAATAGTAGATAAGTTAAAATTATCAATTAAAAACGATGCAACATTCTCACTTAAAAACGACGGTAATGTTGGCCCCATTTAATATTTTTCACCCCTAAATGTAACAGTGATAATAATACAATGACAGCTTTTTGTTCATACCATGCTATGTTATATGAAATCGGTAGTTCATGAAGTCACACTCGTATATCTCTGCAAGATTTAACGCCGTAACAACAAGACTATAAGAGTCATTACATTGACCTGCATCTAATACACATGGGATGTCATTGATGTCTCCTAAATGTAGTTTGTTATATTTAAATTTTGCACATCCAGATGTCAAAATAACGGTATCATCTGGTAGACCTTTGGCAAAGTTGGTATAGTAGGATCGTTTGGAACTACGTCCATCACACCCAGCCATCACAAAAAATTGTTTAATACTGCCATCATTTATATTATTTGCGATAGTGTCTGATAATTTGGATAGTTGATTATGTGCAAAGCCTCCAGTAATAGACCCTGTTTCAAGTTCTTTGGGCGGGGTTGATTGTTTCGCTATTTCAATCAGTTTACTGAAATCTTTAACGCCAACTTTTTCTTCAATATAAGTGAATTCATCATGTCCTGTATTGCCTGTTGTAAATACTTTATCTTTATCCAATATGTTCAAAAAAACTCCCTGTTCAAGGATATTGAGTATATCATAAGTGGGGGATGAATTGAACCGATTTTCGGTTCACTTTTCTTTGAATTTTTTCAACTTGATAAGATAGAGACAAAGGTTAAATTATGGTATGATAATAGTATAGGTATTCATTTTCGAAAGGTCTATTTTCATTTGGAATGTGACAATAATCATACAGTACTCAAATTGTATTATCATCTGTTTACTGACATTGGATAGTGTCACTACTAAAGTGATAAAAAAATATATAGAAACCCAAGCTAATAAATAAGTTAAGGGGTGATTTATGTGAAACTGAATAGGGGATATAAAGTCAGGATTTATCCAACCAAAACACAGTAAATCTTGTTTAAAAAAACATTTGGCTGTGTTCGTCTTGTATCCCGTAACCTTCCAAGTCCACCTTCTTTATATTGCCGTCTCCATCGATCGCAGGCACTCTTAATTCTTCGTTCTTTTAGAACCTTAATATCAAATCCTGCTTGACTAAAAATTAGTTTTGGGTTTTTCCCATTTTCTAGTTCTAATACAACGTGTGTTTTAAAGGCATCAGTGTATGTAATTGCCTTCTTAGAAACCTTTTTCACATATTCATTCGCTTTTAAGTTAGCTATTTGTTTTTCAGTAAAGTAATGTTTTCCTATGTTATTACCTCTTTCTAGTTTAAGTATAGTAAAAACCTATAAAATTTTCACTCTTTTTTTTAAGTGTCCATTTTATAGGTTTCATTTTATACATAGGTATCCTTTTTAAAAGTGTATTTTATATCATCTATTCACAAGCTGTAATGTTGAAAATGCAACTATCTAATAATCTATTTTCTCTGATATATACATGTGTACCATCAAAATAAACTCTAGCTGCTAAGTCACGGTGGACAAGAACACCATCTGATGTTTCTGCTTGTAGTTGTATTAAGAAGAAGTCATCTTCTAATGGTCTTATCGTTTCACTTAGTGTCCATATTAAATTTGCATCTAGATCTTCGTTACGCGTATTTAAGATAGAGAGATAGCCTAATATGTGATTGTTTAGCTCATCATTTGTGACTGTTGGATTATTATAACTATCTATAAAATTTCGCATATGACTAAGAACCATATCAGAGTCACTGATCACTTCACATCGATCATTTATTAGTTTACAATCATCTTCTCCAGATGGGTTAATAAAGTAAAGTTCAGGCGACGCCTTATCTATCTCTTTTATCATAAATGAAAGTTGCTTGGTTGTTTGCTTGTTGTCTACGATAATAGTTACATCAACTGTAAACTGTCCAAATGTTACATAAGGTGTATTAAACCCTAAATTTATTTCTGAATCATTTAATCGACCCTGCTGTGTAATTACCGTAGGCACATCCCTTGTTTGATCTGAAAAATATTGTTCTAGAAATGCTTCAGTACTAATTTCTAGATTTTGATAATCATTAAAGAATTGTTGGATAAATTCTTTTGCATAAGCTTGATCAAGAATAAGACTTGAATCTATCGGATCATCAAGAACATAGCTTTTTTTAAGTGTTATATCCCCATATTTTGCTCTACCAGGACGTTTTCTTAGGAGTAAGTCATCCCCGTCTTGATATTCATATTCGACAAGAAATTCATTATTATCATTAAAAAATATGTCTTTAATTGTAATGGTAATGTCGTTTTCTAAATCGTATTGTCTTGTTTCTGACCAATCATCTTCAAATTCTGTCCCATCATATTTATCGGCAAATGCTTGATCTGATAGGTCTGGGTCTAAATAATCTGAATAATAGGTTTCTACAAAGGTGTTCACATCTTCTTCATTTAATGTGTCATCTCCTACGCAAACCCAAGCACTAGGATCATGGTCATCACAATCGCCACTACCGGTAATTATTTTTGCGATATAAGGAGATGCTTTATCTAAGTCTTTTAAGACAAAGGAGAGTTGTTTGGTTTCTTGTGTATCTTCTTGTTTCAATGTAATATTGACTGTGAACAACCCAAATGTAAGGTATGGGGTGTCTGTATCTACATCAATTGTTAGTCCGTTTTCTAGATCTTCTTGACGCGTATCCACTAAATCATCTAAACCATCACCATCTACATCACCATTTGTATACATTGTTAGTAATGCTTCATCAGAGATATCTCGGTTTTGAAAATCTTCAAGAAATTGGATTATAAACTCTTTGGCATAATCTTCATCAATAATCAATGAACTTTGTTTTGCTTGATAGTGATCATAGCCTTTTTTAATTGATAGGTGATTATGATACCCTCTACCTGGCACAACTACTAAAATATCTTTTGTGTCGTCATCTATTATTTCAGCGGCAAACTCATTATCATCATTTAAATAAATAGTGTCTATTAATAGAGACGTTTCTGTCTCTATAATGTGTTGTCTTGGTATAGATTCAAGCCAATTGTGTCTCAGATTGCCATTGAAATACTTATCAGCTAATTGTTGATCAGTTAGTGTGGGATCTAGAAAGTCATCGATATATTGATTTAAATAGTTTTCAACAGCTTCTAGGTCAAGTGTATCATCAATTTCACAAGTGAAAATACCATCATCATCGTCATCACAATCTAAGTTTTCAGGGTCAGAGACCATGTAGATACTAGGGGATGCTTTGTCTATTTCTTTAAACATAAAGGAGAGTTGTTTTCTTACTTGTGTATCCCCTTGGGTTAAAGTAATATTGACTGTAAACAATCCAAATGTAAGATACGGTGTGCTTGTATCTACCTCAATTGTTAGTCCGTTTTTTAGATCTTCTTGGCGAGTAAGTACTAAATCATCTAGACCATCGCCATCTAAATCACCATGACCATATGTTTTGAGCAAGTCTTCATTAGATATGTCTAAGTTCTGATAATCTTTAATAAATTGTTGAATGAGTTCTTTTCCGTAGTTTTCATCAACTACATAACTTTCATCAATCAGACTATCCCATTCCGCTTGGAGCATATCAGGACGTTTTCTAATTCTACCAGGACGTTTTCTTAGGAGTAAATCATCCCCGTCTTGATATTCATATTCGACAAGAAATTCATTATTATCATTAAAAAATATGTCTTTAATTGTAATGGTAATGTCGTTTTCTAAATCGTATTGTCTTGTTTCTGACCAATCATCTTCCAGTTGGCCACCTAGATACATATCAGCAAACTGTTGATCTGAAATATCTGGGTCCAGGTAATCTAAGAAGTAATTATAAATGAAGGTATTTGCGTCATCTCCTGTGACAAGTTCATCATCATCTCCAGGACAGGCGATAACAGTATCGTCATCACAATCTTCATCTAAGACCTTTAGACTTGTGGTAGGTTTATTATTTTGAACTTCAATTCTGATATCTTGGCTAACACGTGTTGTTTCGTTTTCCACGATCTCAAAAGTAACTTCAAATAGGGTTTCATCCATCATTGTTGCGCTGATAAAGTTGATCATAACTTCATTTGATAGATATGTTTTTCTTGTGTTAATAAAGCTATCCTTTAGTTCAAAATCATAATACATCTCAGCAAGTACTGAATCACTTATTGTATCATCGAGATAATCATTAAAATAGTCTTTGATTAAACTTTCAAACGTTTCAAGTGAGAGTGTATCAGTCATAGGATCATCAATTAAAGACGTTGTGAATGATGTAATTCTCATTGCACCATCTACTGATCCTATTGTAATTTTTATTTCTAAAAAGGTTTCTTCGGTTGTAGAGCCCCTAAAAATATAGGTATCGTCATCCTGTTCGAACTCTAGTATTGTAAATGATTCAACATCATCAGGTAATAAAGTTCCTTCTTTACAAGAATCTAAAAGGTCTGTATTCGTGATAGAAAAGACCACATCACATCTGTCGTTGGTCTCATCATTTAACACAGAAACGGCTTCTAAAACCAGTTCTTCAGCAACCGTCTCTTTGATGTCGTCAACATCATCTACGGTACATAACTCATGGGATGGGTCTTCTCGACATAATTCTTCTGTTGCACGGTCGACAATATCAGAGGGAATTAAATCACAGCCTGATAATGCCAATCCCATTAAGAATAAAAGCGTTAATAGTCCTAAACGTTTCATCATAATCTCTCCTTATAAATTATATTAATTATAAATAGTGTATAATTCTATTATAAAACTATACACTGAGATGTAAAAGAGATATGTTTTTATTTATAAATTAAAACTAATTATTATAAATAATAGAAGAATTAGGCTGTTAGACTAGGTAACTTATCAACCTCACAAGCTATTAATTTAGATAATTCTAAAAATTTAAAGATGAGGAAGCTTTAGTATCTGCCTTAAAGCAAGCAGCTTCTTTTTTAAGAAACGGAAACTATACCAATGTAATTATAGATGTTGCTAATGAATACAATATTGATATGTGGGATGAGTTACCAATTATTAAAGATCCAAAAAGCATGAAAAAATTAATTGATCTCGTCCGAAAAGAATCTGGTGGGATGCTAGTTGGTAGTAGTGGTGGCGGTGGCTTAGCAGATAAAGAGGTAGTTGACGCTAGTGATGTGCTTATTCATGGAAACGGACTTACAAGAGGAGAGTATTATGATTTTGTCTTAAATGTACAAAAGATGGCACCTAAGTGTGCAATGAAGATTCTCCTTGTATATCTCGATTAGATGTCGCACATCTTACCCATACCTCATGGGGAGGGAAACGCTGGATACGTCTTGCTGCAGAATACCCAGAACAAATTAATTATGTAGATTTTTATAGAAACGAAAAGTTCGTATATAGAAGTTATGATGAACCTTATTTTTTGTTTCGTGAAACAACCTGGATACAAAAACCTTGGCATATTAAAAAAGATGATAGAAAATGGACTGCTGAAGTTGTCCTGTTGGATGGCACAAAAGTTATCAAATCAGTTAGCGTCTAATTATTCGTTTGAACCGATTTTAATTGTCTAATAACTATTAATTAAAAAAGAAGTAACCTATAAAATAGGTTACTTCTTTTTGTCTATTATCATTTTAACATGAGGTATATTATCTTCTAGGTAGGGGTCGCTTATTTTCTTAAATCCAAGCGTTTGGTAGAATTTTAAAAGGTGTGATTGAGCACTAATAGTAATGCGCGTTTCTTTATAGGTTTCAAAGGCAAAACTCATGAGTTTCCTCATCAGTTTTTTGGCGTAACCTTGGTTTCTATATGAGTGTTTAACTAATACACGACCAATCGCTAAACTGTTGGGATAAACCACGTTAGGATCAATTAATCTAGCATATCCAATTATCTCATCATTCTTTTTGTAATACGCATGATAACTCTTTTGATCTAACATGTCTATATCTTGGTATGGACATGTTTGTTCAACAATAAAAACCTCATTTCTCAGTTTTAAAATTGCATAAAGTTCTGATTTAGTTAACATGTCATAGTGTTTGATTACAATCATTATTGTTCTCCTTTAATCAAGTGTGGATTTTGAGTACTCAGTGATAACACAAGACTCGCTATATTCTGCTCTTAAATAATTAATGACGCTTTCACTGTGTAAAAATGCTTGTTCTTGTTCGCCATTAAGGATAGACTCATCCTGTAAAACATTATCAATATAAAAAGCATAAATACCATCTAATTGGTATATATAAGTGTATGAAGTGTCTTCTTTCTCACAAACTGCTTGAAAAGAGCCACTTGGAATAGTTACCTCATCTGGTGGCGCAAGTATCCGTTCTCTTAAGCCACAGCCAGTTAAAGATATGGTTAGTAAAAAGATGATTATTATGAATTTTTTCACTCATATCACCTCGATACTTTAAGTATATCATAGCCTGATAAAGATGTCTTATTAATATTCAAAATCACTGATTAGTATAAGCTGTAAAAATTGACCTTTTGGGTATTAAAAATGTTAAAGAAATCAAATAACTTATTGTTACGTTATTCTACTTTTATCTAATATGTTCAGGAAAACTCTCTCTTCAAGGGTGTTAAAAGATCATAAGTAGAAAGTGTTCACCAGATGTCCTTTAAACTTGTGATTCTGTATTTTAAATGGTACTATCAGGGTATAAGAGAGAGATAAAATGAGTGAAATGGAAGTTAAAGGATTATATAAGAATATTGAGATGGTACACTTTAGAGAAACAGAAGGTGTTCGCTTTGATATTTTACCTGATTCAATATTAGATAGCACTGTGGCAGTAGACCGTGTGATTCATAAAACTAACGCGATGTCTCCTGGTCAGGTAGATAACGTAAAACGTCCTTGGTATATGCATCCATGGCAAACAGATAACTTAGTTGTTTTACATGGCGTAAGACATGTGGAACTATATAATGTTGAACATGGTAAATTAGAAAAGTTTATTGTGACACCAACAAAGATTTATAAAAACGGTGAACTACTTAGTGATTACCCTGCTGTTTTAACGTGGCCACCAAATGTTTTCCATAGAGTTGTGAGTAAAGAAGAAGGTAGTGCTGTAGTAAATTTTGCTTTTAGAACTGAAGATTGTGATATTAAAAGAAATTTTGACATTTACGATTTGGATACAGAAACAGGAAATTATGAAGTGATTAGAGAAGGACATAAGGATCAATTTTTATAAGTTAAAGATTAAAACCTAACAAAATGAGGAGATTGATACTATCTTTGAAACAATAACAAAAAGAAGATCTGTTCGTAATTATAAAAAAGATTCATTGCGTGAAAAAGATAAAAATAAAGTTGTATCTATACTTAACAAAGCTGACAAAAAATCTGGCCCATTTAATCATTCAGTTAAATTTTTCTATGTAGATAATAAAGAAAACCAAAGTGGCACCATAGGCACTTATGGATTTATAAAGAACCCACCAAGTTTTATTGGTGGTGTTGTTGAAAATACAGCAAAAGGTATGATTGATTTTGGGTATTTGTTTGAAGAAATCATTTTAAAATTAACTGAAGAAAACCTTGGAACATGTTGGCTAGGTGGTACATTTACCAGAAGTGATTTTGATATTGAACACAAATCAGAAGAGATTATTGCCTGTGTATCTCCTGTAGGCTATGAAGCATCAAGTATGTCTTTGAGAGAAAAAGTAATTAGAAAGGTTTCTAATGCGAATAATAGAAAACCATTTGATGCGTTGTTTTTTGTTGGAGAAAAACAAAAACCTGTTCCTAAAACGCACATCTATCGAAAGTACTTAAAAGCAATTCAACTCGCACCAAGTGCGTCAAACAAGCAACCTTGGCGAGTTATTATCGAGGATAGCGTTTTTCATTTTTATTTGAAAAGAACCAAAGGATATGGAAGTTCTGTCAATATGGATATTCAAGCTATTGATATGGGGATTGCGATAAATCATCTTATTTTTACTTTAAAAGAAGATGAGATTACCTATCAATTTAGCGAAAAAATCCCCTACTCATTTGATGGCGCAGAGTATATTTTAAGTGTATCAGTTGATGGTGATTGATTAGAAATCAGAAGTAAAAAACGATTGCGTTTATAAAATAATAACTATCGTATTGAGGAGAAAAATATGGAGTATTTGGTTACAGATTTGAACACATTGAAAGAAAAAAAAGTTATCCAAGCAGAGATTGCTTATAGAGATATATTAGTGATATATACAGAAGAGGGCATTTATGCATTACAGGATAAATGTCCACACAGAGGGATATCCTTAGTCAATGGTACCATAAAAGAAGATGTTATAAGATGTAAGGATCACGGCTTACCAATCTCTATAAAAACAGGTAAAGTAACAAATCAGAGGCAAGCAAATTTCTTAAGACTTGATAACCATAGTAGGAGTATCCCTACTTATCCAGTTAGTGTAAAAGATAATAACGTATTTGTATCTATATAAAAGGATAAATAGAGAGGATAAATGAAAAAAAGAATTGAAAGAACCCAACACTTAGTATCAGAGTTTTCTAGTAAAGAAGTTAGAAAGTATTCGCTTGACGTTTACCTAAGATTGTTAGAAAAATTAAAGGAAGAAGATATAACTGATAAAAAGATTAATAACTTAGTCCATGTATCTGAAAAGGCGTTAAGAGAAATTTTGAATGGTAGTAAATCAACTAAAAAAGACTATCATAAAACCTATAAAAAACTACTAGAAGTTGTCAAAGAGAAACATAATCTAGTCCCTCGTAACTCAATAAAAAATCAATACATGGCGTTAGGGATTGCAGTTGGCTTAGCACTGGGGTCAGCTTTTATTGTTATTAATCCAGGTTTGATAGCAATAGGATTACCCATAGGATTAGCCATAGGGTTATCTATTGGAGAAAAGAAAGAACAAGAGTTAAAAGAAGAAGGAAAATTGTTTTAATTAAAAAAAAGGTCAGGGATACTACTACCTTTTTTTAAGATACAGAGTTATAAATATACCCAATGGCTATAATTAACAGCCCTAAAATAATACAGATTATTCTAGCGCCAGTTTTACCATAGAGTGCTTCTAAGTCATAAAATTTTATCCGGAAGCGAAGTGTAATCCATATCAGATACATACCGACACCTAAAAAACCGGCGAGTAAGAAGTAACCGCCAATTATATAATAGATGTATTGTGATACCATCTAAATCACCTCGATATCAAAGTAGATAGTATGTTTAATGTTTATAGTTCTGCTTTGTTATGGTGTTTTTTTAATTTTATAATGACCTCTTGATAGGTTTCTAATGCATCTTTACCTAACGGTGTGATTTTATAAACACCACGTTCTACACGATCAAACCAACCATAATAGTTATCTTGCAATAGTCTGACTACTTTTTTGCGCTTTGTATAAGTTCTTAAGGCTTTTGTTGTTTTTGGATCATCTTTTAAGTAATCAAGCGCTAGTAAAGCTAATTCTCTATAGGCTGTTATAATTTTTTTATTATGAGTCCCACCAATATTATAAGCTGTTTTACGTTGGTTGAATTCTTTCAATAACTTACGCTTTTTCTTTTTTTGTTTTCGAAAATGATAGTGTTTTGGATCAAGAACAATAGAAACTAGGTTATTAGTTATATCAACAAACATAAGACCTAGTTCAAGTCGTCTTATGATTGTCTTTTTTTCTTTAAAGTTTGCGGATTTTAACACACGGTCTGACGGTTTTGGTATTGCTAAGTAAACATAATCAGTAATGTGAGTACGTTTGATACCTTGATAGATTAATTTGGTATTTAATGATGTTTTCATTTCAACAGCAATGACTAAATCATCATGTTTTGCGACAATATCGATATCCATAACTTCTGCTTTAACCTCAAATTGATGGGCTTCTAAATAGTTCTTTATAAGTGGAAATAGTGTTTTTTCCATAAGATTACCCCGCTTGTTTTAATATACCATCATTAGATATGACTACTTTTATTATAGTCTCATTTTTGTGGTATTAAAAGCATACAGAATAAATAAACTAAAATTCATTTACAAACAAAATTATAAAGAGGCTTAATAATATGATATAATAAATATTGAAACTAGGAAAAGGAGTATTGACATGGGCGTAACTGAAATTTTATTATTCATTACATCAATTTTATTAGTCGTAGGCATTAGTCATAAAGAAAGTTTTTCTTATGCTTCTATTTTGCTTTTTATCGCGGTTTTAATTGGACTAGCTCATAGTATCTTTGGTCATCATAAATGGCAACTGTATATGGTATATGGGTCCTTTTTAATTGCGTTTATTGTTCTATCAGTTAAGGTCATTAGAATGACCGAGTTTGATTGGTTTAGTCGTATTGGGATTATTACACTGACAAGCGTGTTGATTATTTTATCATTACTATCGACTATTGCATTTCCAGTTTATGAACTACCAACGCCAACAGGAGATTACTTAATAGGAACCGAATCATTTGTTATTGAAGATGAAACAAGATATGAACAGTACGGTGATAATCCCTTAGCTCATAGAAAGATAAAAATTCAAGTGTGGTATCCAGCAGAAACCATAGAGGGATATGAAAAAGCACCGTGGTTAGAAGATGGTAAACCTGTAGCAAGAGCATTGAGTAGAGATTTTGGTCTACCTTTTTTTGCCCTTGATCATACCGCAGACATCCTATCTAACTCTTATGTGAATGCCCCAATTAGTACAACTTTAGAGAAATATCCTGTTATTGTCATCTCTCATGGATGGAGAGGGTTTAAAAACTTACATACAGATTTCGCAGAAGAGCTTTCAAGTCATGGCTATATAGTTATTGGTATTGATCACACGTATGGTTCTGTTGCGACTGTATTTGAGGATGAGATTGCCTATCTTAATGAAGAAGCATTACCTGATAGAGAAACCACATCGAATTTTCTAGAGTATGCCAATGAACTCGTGACAACATATAGTGAAGATATCATGACTACCATTGATTATTTAGAAGATATCAATCAAACGACTAGCACATCACGATTTAGTGAGAAACTAGACTTAGAATCAATTGGTCTAGTTGGTCATTCAACAGGTGGTGGGGGTGGTACTAAAGCAGTGCTTAATGATGATCGTATAGATGCCGTATTTGGCCTTGACTCTTGGGTAGAACCAATCACAGAACCAACCCTTAGACAAGGCATTACTATACCAGCTGTATTTCTTAGAAGTGGCCAATGGGAAACAAGCTATAATAATGACTATTTATATACGTTAATTAATAATAGTTCCAAAGCAACACTTTATCAGATTGATGGGACAACACACTTTGATTTTTCTATGGTATATATGTATTCCCCATTAACAAAACCTATTGGGTTTAGTGGTGAAATAAACGGTCGCTATTTAAATACGATCTTAACAACAATGATTAGGGACTTTTTTAACCAAACATTAGTAACAGATACTTATGATACAATTGATATTAATGCTTGGGAAGAAGTTCGTGAAATTGAGATAGAATAATTTGCATACTTAAATACGTTTTAAGACACCACTTGGAGGTACTTAATGAAAAAACTTTTAATTTACATAACAAGTATAGTTCTTATCCTGTTCTTGACATTAATAATCTTGCCTAAACCGCGTTATGAGGAAACAAATCCGTGGCTTTCAAAAAATGGTAACCCACTTGTGATGGCACATGCAGGTGGGAAAGGGTATTATCCTGGCAACACAATGCGTGCGTTTAAACATAGTTATGAAGTGGGTGTAGATGTCCTTGAGATGGATCTACAAATGACAAAAGACAAAGTTCTTGTATTAAGGCATGGTGAAAACAATACAGGTAACATAAGACAAATGTCAAACTGTGATACAGTTATCTGGCAAGAAATTTCACCAGGTAGATAAGTACTATGCTTCTAGTAAAATTTTTAGCAGTTGTGGAAAAAAAAGATATTACGCTTATCACAAAAAGTATTCAGGTGTGACTGTGGCAATATCAAAAACAGAGAGTTTAACGAGATGCTTAATCTTGCAACTTAAGGTATGAAACATACCTAATTAACCAAATAGAGGACCGAACAGCCTCGATAGCGTGGTAATCTTGCGAGCACTAGCTCGCATAACCCATAAAGCCCCTTCTTCAAATTTTAATTAACTGGTGGGAGTAGGTTCACAGGTATCATTAGCACTAGGAGGTACTAAACAATTTTCGTAAATAAAATTGGTCCATTAAATGCTTTAAATTCTTTTTTCTGATTATACGAAGCACTGCCATAATTACCATACAGATGTTCATATTTTTTCAAATCAAGATAGTAGTGCGCTGGGCACATCTCACTATGTGTATAAATGTCAATACTTTTATTTTTGGTTTGTTCAAGTGGTTGTTTAATGTCATTTAAATCATGTCCGCTAACTAAAATACCCGGGCGGTTTTCCACCCCAATATTCACAGATGACATCTCAGGGTTCCCAAAGGTTGTGGTATTGGCTTTATCAAGTATTGCCATAGCCTTAACACCAATTTCTCCCGTTTCATCAATTAGTGAAATATAGTCTTCAAGCGTGTTTGTTTCATCAGCTAAAACCATTAAGGCTTTTCTCGTAAAATCAAAAACAGATTCATCGGTATGCCCTAACTTATACGCATGAGAATGGTAGGCTGAAAGTCCCATTAACCCCGTCATAATGATTTCTTGGACACTACGAATATCTTCATTTTCAACTGCCAAGACACCAACGTCATATGATTTTTCTAAGTAATCACTGCCTTTTTCACTAGCCCACGATATCACAACTTCATCTTCAAGCGTTGATTGTCCTTTTTTTAAAAATGTCCTTTACAAAGGGTTCACTTTAACACATCTTGACCTTCTTTTTTTGTTTCGTTAGCTACAATGGCTAATCCTTTAAGCACATATTTGAATGTATCCATATAAGATGAAAGTAGTGGTGTTTTACCACATATTCCCATTAACTTCACACTCGGTATTATTGGCTGCTTCTTGACACTGAAAACAAAACATTTTGTTTGTCATACTTATTCCTCCTTGTATGTTGTCCAGAATTCATTGTACAGAAGAAAACAGGCGTTGTATGTGATAAATATCAAAAAAAAAGATTAAACTAGAAAAAAAGACAAATCGTCTCCGATTTGTCTTTTTAGCGAAATAATCTCCCTTTATTCCGATTGTGATTGTGATGGTTTAATAAGTAATATAATCAGGTAAATCCAGCCAATAATTGGTAAAAATACCCACAGGATATTCCACCCAGATTTACCAATATCGTGCATACGTCGAATAAACAATGCAATTCCAGGAATTAAAACAGCTAATCCATATAATGCATTAATTGTATTAAAGAATCCAATTGCACGGCCTATTAAAGTCAATAGTAGTGAAATAATGAAATTAACTAAGACAGCCATCCAGTAATCTCGAATATCTGAACGTCCTTCAAAATCACTCCAACGTTGCCACATTTCTACATATTCTCTAGTAAATTTTTCCATTTAATCATCTCCTTATAAATTAATTATAATTTTTTTTTGAATAAAGATAAAGACTTATTTTTATTTTTTTGGTTTTAGTCTTGCGGTAAAGTGTCTTAATACAGGGGGTTCATACTCAAACGTTAGTCCTGTTAAATTATTCCTATTTTTATAAACAGCTATAACGGCCTTTGCCACTACGTCTAAATGTTTATAAGTATATGTCCGTCTAGGAATTGTTAAACGCATTAACTCCAGAGGACTTTCCAAATTTTCATTCGTATCTGGATCTCTCCCAAGTAGAAAGCTTCCGATTTCAACAGGTCTAATACCTGCTTCGATATAAACGGCATTCGTAACTGCTTGTGCGGGAAATTCATTAAAGGGGATATGTGGTGCAATCTTTTTACAATCAACAAATACTGCATGACCACCAACAGGGTGTTGAATAGGCACACCAGCAGCTTGTAATTTATCTCCTAAAAAACGAACTTGGTCTAGGCGGTGCTGCATATAATTTTCGTCAAGTGCTTCATTTAATCCAACAGCTAACGCTTCCATATCGCGACCTGTTAAGCCACCATAAGTTGGAAAACCTTCCATTGGTACAATATAGGTGCGACATTGATTGTATAATGTTTCATCAGCTTTAATTACAATCAAGCCTCCGATATTAGAAAGACCATCTTTCTTAGCACTCATTAAGAAGATATCACCTAAATCAAATGTCTTTTTCGCGATTTCTCTAATAGACATATTGGTAAAGCCTTTTTCACGCTGTTTAATAAAATAAGCATTTTCAGCGTAACGAGCACCATCAATGATAATTTTAAGATTATATTTATCTGCAATCTTTCTTACCGCTTGCATATTTTTATAACTTACTGGTTGTCCACCAGCGCTGTTGTTGGTGATTGTCATAATAATACCAGCGATGTGTTTCGCCCCTTTTTCTTCAATAAGTTGCGTTAATTTATCTAAATTAAAATTCCCTTTAAAGGGATGATATGTTGCTGTATCAAAACACGCTTCCACAACACAATCAATTGCTCTAGCACCTGCTAATTCAACATGTGCACGCGTTGTATCAAAATGCATATTTGAAATAAAATATCTCTTTTCTTGGGTGACAAGTTGTGGTAAGACTACCTGTTCAGCACCGCGACCTTGATGTGCTGGAATAAAATAGTTATATCCCGTAATCTCTTTAACTGTCTTTTCTAATTTATAAAAACTACGGCTGCCAGCATATGCTTCATCACCTTGCATTAAAGCAGCCCACTGATGATGACTCATTGCCCCTGTACCACTATCTGTTAAAAGATCTATATAAACATCTTCACTACGCAATGAAAAGGGGTTATACCCAGCTTCTTTTAAAAACTTAACACGTTGTCCACGCGTTGTTATTTTGATGGGTTCAACCATCTTTATACGATATGGGGGAGCTACATAATCTTGTTTCATCTAATCACTCTTCCTGTCTAGTTTAATTGTCATTTCAAGGTTAATTATACAAAAAATTGTTAGCGTTTTCAATGAGAACAAAAGAAAAATGCACAAAAGTGCATTTAATCTTCAAGTGGTTGAATGTGTTTAATCAAATATACAAACGGTGTATCAATGAATGCAACAATGACTTTTATAACATAGGTTGTCCAAAAAATATCGAAAATTATTTCTTGTGGTAAGACACCTAAAAAAGCAATTGGAACAAAAATAGATGTATCAACAAGTTGACTAATAAGTGTTGATCCATTATTTCTGACAAATAAAAATTTGTCTTCAGGAAGTTTATGTTTAATAAACTTAAACACATGCACATCTAACAACTGTGATATAATATAAGCCGTCAGACTCCCAATTGCAATCCGGGGTAGCAACCCAAATATTGTTGCAATTGAATCGTGCGCAAAATCAAGTGTACTTGGTTCAAATAATAAAGCAACTTGCATAATTAATACTGTTGCGATCAAACTAAAAAACCCAATATACACTGCTTTTTTCGCTTCTTTAAATGAATATTTCTCTCCGAGTGCATCGGTAACAAGAAATAATGTACCATACATAATATTACCGAGTGTTGCGGTAAAACCAATAACACCAAATTCAAAATCAACTGTTTTTGTTACTTGAATATTCGCCAGTATTGTACCAAGCGCAATCCAAGCAAACAAGCCAGTCTTTCCAAATAATTTATACACCCCAACAATTAAAATAAAGTTTAACAGGGCAAACAAAAACCATAAAATTTCATTACTCATTATATTCCTCCTAGTTTTGATATCGCAGGATGGTTTCGAACTGCGTAAGCATTTAAATAATATAGGAGGACCTATGAATTGTCAACCTATTCAATATGGAAAAATGTTAATTAAACGATTTTTTCTTGATAAAACCTTAAAAAAAGTCAAAATTCGTGTAAAATAGAGATAGACAGAAAAGTGGTGATGACAGTATGACAGAAAAAATTGGAATTGACATTGGTAGTACGACAATCAAAGCAGTACTTCTTGATGATACCAATACAATTGTACACAAAGAGTATATGCGTCATAAAAGCAGTATTACAAATGCCCTAATTCAATTGCTTTATACGATGAAAGAAAAAACAACAACAACTAATTTATATATAAACATAACGGGATCTGCCGGAATGTTTTTAGCAAAAGAAAATGATCTATCATTTACCCAAGAAGTCATCAGTGCAACAACTGCTTTAGAAGCAGAAGCGAACACATTCGATTGTTGTATTGAACTTGGTGGAGAAGATGCGAAAATCATTTTTTTTGATAACGGTACGATTGAACAACGTATGAATGGAACATGTGCTGGTGGGACAGGTGCTTTTATCGATCAAATGGCAACACTCATCAACAAAAGTCCAAAAGAATTAAATGACTTAGCTAAAGACTATGATAAAATACATCCAATTGCCTCACGTTGTGGGGTCTTTGCGAAAAGTGATATTCAACCGCTGTTAAATCAAGGTGCAAATCACACCGATATTGCAGCTAGTATTTATCAAGCCATTGTCAACCAAACAATTGCTGGCTTATCACAAGGTAAAACAATTAAAGGAAGAGTTGCCTTCTTAGGTGGTCCCCTTTCTTTTTCAAGTGAACTTAGAAAACGATTTATTGAAACACTTAATCTAACAGACGTTTTTATCCCCGAAGATGGAGAAGTGTTTGTCGCTTATGGTTGTGCATTAGAAGCAACCACTAAATATAACTTAGACAAATTTATTAAAACGATTGAAGATTATCGTCAGTCGTCGAAAAAAAGACATACCAAAAAACGTCTTCCCCCGCTATTTAAAAATAAAGAAGCGTATGAAACTTTCCAAAAACGACATCAAAATAATTCATTAATAGAAGCAGACTTAACCACTTATGAGGGCAACATGTATTTAGGAATTGACGCTGGGAGTACCACAACCAAACTATTATTACTCAGTGAAACCTATGATATTTTATATCAGTATTATTCTCACAATAAAGGGAATCCTGTTGAATTGGTTAGGAAAGCTTTAATTGATATTTACAAGAAAAAACCTGAAAAAGCTATCATTAAAGGCGCCTTCTCCACAGGATATGGAGAAGCACTGATTAAAAATGCCTTTAATCTTGATGGCAGTGACGTTGAAACAATCTGTCATTATGAAGCTGCTAAATATTTTAATAAAGATGTTGATTTTATCATTGATATTGGTGGCCAAGATATGAAGTGTTTTAAAGTAGAGAACAATGTAATTACAAGTATATTACTAAATGAAGCATGTAGTAGTGGCTGTGGGAGCTTTTTAGAAACATTTGCGACATCCTTAGGGCACGATATCAAAGCATTTGCCAAATTAGCCATTCATGCTGATGAGCCCGTTGATTTAGGAAGCCGTTGTACGGTCTTTATGAATAGCGGTGTGAAACAAGCACAAGCAGAAAATGCATCAACAAACGATATTAGCGCCGGTCTGGCGTATAGTGTTGTAAAAAATGCTTTATATAAAGTTATTCGCACAACCGATGTAAAACGCGACCTTGGTGAACAAATAATTGTTCAAGGGGGAACGTTTTATAATGATGGCGTTCTTCGTGCCTTTGAACAAGAAATTGGAACCACTGTTACACGTCCTAATATTGCCGGTTTAATGGGCGCATTTGGTGCTGCAAAAATCGCGATGAAACATGCATCTAAAAAAAGTACAATATTGACCTTATCTGAGTTACAACATTTTTCTTACGATAAGAAAAATGCTGTTTGTAAACTCTGTAATAATCACTGTCAACTAACCATCAATATTTTTAACAATAAACGCTATATTAGTGGTAATCGCTGTGAAAAAGGCGCTGGGATTAAACAGTCGAAAGACGATATTCCTAACTTATATCTTTTTAAATATGATAAACTAATGACCTACAAACAACCTACTAAAAACACCAATGCACCAACGATTGGGTTACCACTAGTTTTAAATATGTATGAAAACATTCCTTTTTGGTTCACCTTGTTTGATGAACTAGGATTTAACGTTGTTTATAGTGATCGTTCTTCAAAATCATTGTATGAACTAGGACAAAACTCTATTCCAAGTGATACGGCTTGTTATCCAGCAAAGTTAGTCCATGGACACATTGAAAATTTACGACAAAAAGACATTGATTTAATTTTTTATCCTAATATGCCCTATAATGTTATTGAAAAAGATTACCGAGATAATGAATACAACTGCCCTGTTGTAGCATTTTATCCAGAGTTAATCAAAGCCAACATGGATGTATTAAATGAAGAAACATTCATCGATCCGTATTTGTCGTTAAACAATAAAAAATATTTTATCAAAGATTTTTTAAACTGTGATAAACTAAAACAATACGTTTCTAAAAAAGCGTTGAAAAACGCCTATGACAAAGCCTTAACGGCTTATAATGATTATAGAAAATCAATCTTTAACGAAGGAACAAGAGCCATTCAATATGCGCAAGACAACGACATACCACTAGTCTTACTTGCAGGACGACCTTACCATATTGATCCCGAAGTAAACCATGGAATCCCCAAACTCATCCGTAGTTTAGATGTTGTGGTTCTTTCAGAAGATGCGATTAATATGCGCGCAAATCAAACACAGGTACAGGTCTTAAATCAGTGGACTTACCACACAAGACTATATGATAGTGCTAAGTTTATTACCACATTAGACAACGCCCACTTTATCCAACTAGTCTCCTTTGGTTGTGGACTTGATGCGATTACTGGTGATGAAATAAAAGATATTTTAGATAAAAACAATAAACTTTACACGCAAATTAAAATTGATGAAGTAAACAACTTAGGATCTGCGAACATTCGAATCCGAAGTTTACTTTCAAGTGAAATTAGGTGACAAAATGGCGACTTTAAAGTACGATAAAGATGGTAGATTATTATTTACCAAAGAAATGAAACATGATTATAAAATCTTAATTCCTGCCATGGCACCTTATCATTTTGAATATTTTGTCCATTCATTAAAAAGTGAGGGGTATGATGCAGAAGTTATTAAAACAACTGATTTCGATGTGATTCATGAAGGCATGAAATATTCTCATAACGATATTTGTGTCCCAGCGATGCTTGTGATTGGACAGTTTATTGATTATATCAAACGCCATAATATTGATAAACATAAAATAGCCGTTATCATCACCCAAACAGGGGGAGGGTGTCGCGCAAGTAATTATGTCAGTTTAATTCGTAAAGCATTTAAGAAAGCTAATTTAGAGTTTATCCCTATTATAAGTGTCAATGCGGTTGGACTAGAAAAAAACCCTGGATTCAGAGTTAGTCTCACACTTTTAATGAAACTTATCACCGCATTAATGATGGGTGATTTATTGATGCAACTATATAATGAAACAGCACCCTATGAGAAAAATAAAGGAGAAACAGAAGTTGTTTACCAAGAGGTCAACACGTATTTAAATGCCTACTTTTACAAACCTGCTAGACGTGTGTTTTATCATCCTAAAAAATTATTTGAACGCGTTATTAAACGCTTTAGCCAAATAGACGTGGACAAACGTGTTAAAAAACCTAAAGTTGGTATTGTGGGGGAAATATATGTTAAATATAGTCCTCTGGGTAATAACGATTTAGAAAAAACATTAAGAAACGAAGGCTGTGAAGTCATCACACCGAATATCCTCGATTTTTTCTTATACACCTTTGATTCATCTATTTATGATATTGAAACCTATGGTGGAAGTACGATTAGTAAATATGCGTATAAATTTTTAATTAAATTTATAGAACACAGACGTAATAAAGTCCGCAAACAACTTAAAAAATATGGATTTAATGTCTTTACTACCTATAAAGAACTTCGAAAGTTATCTGAGGGGTTCATCAAAAAAGGCATGCACGTAGGGGAAGGCTGGTTACTCACAGCAGAAATGCTTGAACTGATTCACAGTGGTGCCCCAAATATTATTTGTACACAGCCTTTTGGCTGTTTACCAAATCATATTGCAGGTAAAGGAATGATTAAAAAGATAAAAAAAGCTTATCCTAAAAGCAATATAGTTCCCATCGATTATGATACAAGCGCCACAGAAATTAACCAAATGAACCGCATTAAACTCATGATTACCAACGCCAAACGAAACTTAACAAAAGGTGATAAAAATGTTTAACTACAAATTACTAAAAGAAGAAAAAGACACCGGTGCTAGATTAGGTAAACTATACACAGAGCACGGGGTATTTGAGACGCCGATATTTATGCCGGTTGGTACAAAAGCAACAGTAAAAACATTAGAAAACAATGAAATAAAAGAAGTAAGCGATGGTTTAATCTTAGGAAATACCTATCATTTATGGCTCCAACCAGGTGATGATATTGTGAAGGAGCAAGGTGGTATCAGAGGCTTTATGAAATGGGACCAAGCATTACTAACAGATAGTGGTGGGTACCAAGTCTTTAGTTTATCCGATAATAGAACCATCACAGAAGAAGGGGTCGAGTTTCGACATCATAAAAGTGGTGAACGTCTCTTTATGCGACCTGAAGACTCTATCCACATTCAAAATAATCTTGGCGCAGATATTATAATGAGTTTTGATGAATGTCCGCCATTTGATGCAGATTATAACTATATGAAGCAAAGTGTCGAGCGAACAACAAGATG
This sequence comes from Candidatus Izemoplasma sp., assembly GCA_021736205.1. Taxonomy (GTDB): domain Bacteria; phylum Bacillota_I; class Bacilli_A; order Izemoplasmatales; family Izemoplasmataceae; genus JAIPGF01. The sequence goes on along the minus strand of JAIPGF010000001.1, from coordinate 20,223 downwards.
GGCTAAACGTGGTAAAAAGGCCCATCAAAAACCCGACAAACAAGCCTTATTTGGCATTGTTCAAGGTGGCCCGTTTAAAGAATTAAGACACCTTTCAGCACAAAGTTTAATCGATATGGACTTTGATGGCTATTCGATTGGTGGACTTAGTGTGGGAGAAACTAAAACTGAAATGTACAATGTACTTGATGACTTAAAAGACGTTTTACCCAAGCAAAAACCTCGTTATTTAATGGGCGTTGGGACACCGGATGATATCATTGAAGGTGTCATACGTGGGATTGATATGTTTGATTGTGTTAATCCAACACGTCTTGCACGTCACGGTAGTGCAATGACAAGTCGTGGACGTGTGCGTATTAAAAACAAAGTATTTGAAAATGATCATAGTGTGTTAGACGATAACTGTGACTGTAAAGTCTGCCAAACATACACCAAAAGTTATCTAAGACACCTTTTTAAAGCTAACGAGCATTTAGGCCCACGTCTTATTAGTTATCATAACTTATATTTCTTAAAAACATTAACCCAAAATATCAGACAAGCAATTAAAACAGATACGTTATTAAAATTTAAAGAAGAATTTTTCAATAAATACTACAATACAGCGAAATAATCATTTATTTATTGAAAAATTAGTGTTATAATATAAGAAGAAATTAATTGGGGGTATTAAACATGTTCGAATCTACTGAAAATTTTAACCAAAAGCCTACAATTAAAGTAATCGGTGTTGGAGGCGGTGGCGGAAACGCTGTGAACCGAATGATTGAAAATGAGGTTCAAGGTGTGGAATTTGTCGCTATTAATACAGATGCACAAGTACTCAGACTTTCAAAAGCTAACATAAGACTACAAATAGGTAAACTATTAACCCGTGGTCTTGGCGCTGGTGCGGATCCTGATGTAGGACGCAAAGCAGCCATTGAAAGTGAAGATGAACTCCATGAATTACTCCAAGGTACAGATATGGTCTTTATTACGTCTGGTATGGGTGGAGGAACTGGAACTGGTGCTGCACCTGTTATAGCCCGCATAGCCCAAGAAGAAGGGTGTTTAACAATTGGTATTGTCACAAAACCATTTAGTTTTGAAGGGCGTCGCCGTGTTGCGACAGCACTTGAAGGACTTGATGCCTTAAAACCATATGTTGACACACTAATTGTTGTGCCAAATGATCGTTTACTTTATATTGTTGATCGTTCAACATCCATGTTAGAAGCATTTAGAGAAGCTGATAAAGTGCTACGTCAAGGTGTGCAGGGTATCGCAGAAATAATAACTGTTCCCGGACTCATCAACGTTGATTTTGCTGACGTTAAAACCGTCATGAAAGACAAAGGAACAGCTTTAATGGGGATTGGTATTGCAAGTGGTGAAAATAGAGCAATTGACGCTACTAAAAAGGCCATACACTCTCCGTTATTAGATGCTAATATAGATGGTGCTACCGATGCTGTTGTTAACATTTCAAGTGGCGTTGATATAGCTTTATGGGAAGTAAATGAGGCTGTTGAAGCAATTCAAAACTCAAGCAGTACTGAAATTAATATTATTTATGGTACAACCATCAATGAAGATATTCAAGAAGAAGTAATCGTAACTGTTATTGCAACGGGATTTGACGAAAATAAATCAGTCGAATTTAGTGATATTGGAGCAACAGACTACGATGGTGATAGAAAACCTATTGATAAAGATGATGAGTCGTCAGATAAAAATGAAGAAGACGATGACTCAACAAAATCATCGATTCCTTCTTGGTTAAAATCACGATTTAAATAAGCGCTCACGCGCTTTTTTAATAGTTTACTGAGGTGAAAGTATGAAATACTATCATATATTTTATTGGGGGTTTTTCATCATGACAATCTTAACGTTTATTCTATTTGATTTAGAGAGTATCTATCAAATTATTTTAGGAGGCTTGTTAGTGATCATTACTAGTATGTACACTTACTCGACGCGACCATGAAATTAAATACAAGAGACATACTAAAAGACATTCCTAGCGATATCACAGTCGTTGCTGCAACAAAATACTTCAAACCACATGAAATGCGCTTGCTTTATACGACTGGAATCCAGCATTTTGGTGAAAATAGAATGTCTGCTTTACTAGAGAAACAAGCTGCATTAAAAGAACTAGATATTACATGGCATTTTATCGGAACTTTGCAAACAAAAAAAGTTAAGAAAATGATTGGAAAAATAGACTATCTTCATTCATTACATAAACTCAAACTCGCAAAAGAAATCAATAAACGACGTAGTACCCCATTAAAATGTTTTATGCAAGTGAATATTTCAGATGAAACGTCAAAACATGGATTTAAAGTAGCAGACGCAATTCCAGCATTAGAAGCAATGACAAAACTACCAAACGTAGACATTATTGGTCTTATGGGAATGGCTACACATACAGATGATGAAGCACTAATTCATCGTCAGTTTCAACAATTAAATACCTTACAAAAAGAGATTAAATCTCAGTTAGATATAGACTTAAAAGAGCTATCTATAGGCATGAGTAATGACTATTTAATTGCTCTTAAGCATAACGCTACATATTTACGACTCGGTAGTGTATTATTTGATAAGGAGGCCTAATATGTTTAGAAGATCAGCCGCTAAGCGATTAGAATTTGTAATGTTTCAATCTGATACAGATATCTATAAACTCGCTAATAAATTATTAAAAGGTGTTCCAATAATGATTAATTTTGAAGAATTTAAAGATTTTGAATCTAATAAAGCACTCACTTTTTTAAGTGGTGTAACGTATGCCATTGATGGAGAAATCGAACAAATTCAAGAACGTATTTTCTTATTCGCAACAAAAAAAGATTTTAAAGATAATTCATTAAGAAAATTCGTAGAGGAATATAAGGAGTAAAACAACATGAATAACATACTATACACATTAATGTTTTTAGTCTTTTGGGTACTACGTATTTATTATTATGTATTAATTGCGTATGTGTTATTATCATGGATACCCGATTTAAGAAAAACATCATTTTATCGTTTTATTTATAAACTGGCTAATCCCTACATGCGACTTTTTAGAGGTCTGCTTGTCATAGGTCATATCGATTTAACCCCTATTTTAGGTTTTATTCTATATAACTGGGGACTTAGTTACTTAGAACGTGCGCTTTATTTAATGTCATAATGTCTTTAACAACGTTAAAACATGCCTTAAATGACGACCGTCCAATCGTGACTGATTTTTTATCAGAGTCTGAGATTTCTCTTGTTAAAGAGCGTCTTCGTCAAACGAATATTCGGTTTGAAGGCGGACATTCACGAGCTAAACGTAAACGCGTAGCAACGTTTAATCATCCTATTACAATTATCCCCATAAAAATAATACCTAAAACACCTACTAAATTTACACATCCTGATATTTTAGGAACATTGCTTTCACAAAACATTCCTCGCAATCAAATTGGTGATATTTTACCTAAAAATAATCTGTTTTTTATCACAAAAGCTGTACGTTCTAGTGCACTTATTATTTCACGTATAAAAAATACAGAGGTGCAACTGAAAGTAGAACAAACACCAATCATTGAATATTATGATGAGTTTCTCTATTTTGAAAAAGTCGTGTCATCACTCAGACTTGATGTGATTGTCAAAACACTCGCAGAAACAGCCAGAGAAAAAGCAAAAACACTTATTTTAAATGATTATGTAAAAGTAAATGATTCATATAGTCATGATTTTGCCCAAACGATAAACTTAGATGATACGATCTCAATTAGACAAGTAGGTAAGTTTTTCATCGAATCAACCCCGCACCAAACAAAAAAAGGCAATACAGTCTTAAAATATAAAAAATTTATTTAAAAAGGTTGTATAAAAATCAAAATTTGTTATAATTTTATCGAAACTATGTTGCGATGACTAGGACACATCCTAAGAGTGATGTTTTTAAAGAGACCAAGTGGTGCTGTGAACTTGGAAAACATTTCTTAGTATATCCCCTATGAGTTTTTATCTGAATTGAGTAAGATAATTCGTTCCTCTGCGTTAAAGAGGTTGAGCGCTAGATTAATTTCTAGAACTAAGGTGGTACCGCGGAATTCATTCGTCCTTTTTAAGGACGTTTTTTTATTATATAAAGGAGTGGAACAATGGGAAAAAATTATAAAGATACCTTACAATTACCCAAAACAGACTTTAAAATGAGAGGAAATTTAGGGAATAACGAACCTAAAATTCAAGCAACTTGGTATGACCAAGACCTCTATCAAAAACGATTAGACAAAAACAAAGGCAACAAAGAGTATGTCTTACATGATGGACCTCCTTATGCGAATGGTGATATTCATATTGGACACGCATTAAACAAAACACTTAAAGATATTGTTGTTCGTTATAAAAGCATGCAGGGATTTTATACCCGTTATGTACCAGGATGGGACACGCATGGACTTCCAATTGAAACAGCGTTAGTTAAACAAAAGAAAGTTAACCGTGCTACTATTGATAAGGTGAAATTCCGTAAAATGTGTGCAGATTATGCCAATGAACAAATTGACAAACAACGCGAGCAATTCAAACGCCTAGGGATTTTAGGAGAATGGGACAATCCTTATGTGACACTAAAACCAAAATATGAAGCATCGCAGTTACGTATATTCGCAGATATGGTAGAAAAAGGACTCATCTTTAAAGGCTTAAAACCTGTCTTTTGGTCACCATCAAGTGAAACGGCACTCGCTGAAGCGGAGATTGAATACAAGGATATAAAATCACCGTCTATTTATGTCGGAATGGACGTTGTTGATCAAACAGTATTTGATGGCGATTTTAGGTTCTTAATTTGGACAACCACGCCCTGGACAATTCCCGCAAATATGGCGATTGCACTAGGAGATCATATCTTATATTCATTTGTCAAAGTTGATCATGATCAAGTCTATTTGGTCGCAACTGAATTAATCAAAGTATTAACCCATGATTTAAATTGGAATCATGTTGAAACACTAAAAGATATCAAAGGATATGAGTTAGAAGGCGCAACCTATAAACACCCACTTTATGATCGCGTTAGTCCAATCGTTTTAGGACACCACGTATCAACTGAAGGTGGAACAGGACTTGTACATATCGCGCCTGGACATGGAGAAGATGACTTTGTTATTGGTCAAAAATATAACATTGATACTTTCTGTCCAGTCGATGCGAAAGGGTACATGACAAAAGAAGCAGGAAAATATGAAGGACTGTTTATTGAAGATTGTTCAAAAGAGGTTGTTAAAAACCTTGATGAAACAGGATATTTACTTAAATTAGAATGGATGGAACACAGTTATCCCCATGATTGGCGTACGAAAAAACCTGTTATTTTCCGTGCAACGGATCAATGGTTCGCATCAATTGAAAGTTTAAAAGAAGCCATGCTTAAAGAAATAGAAGCAATTAACTGGTTCCCTAAATGGGGCGAAGTTCGTATGGAAAACATGGTAAAAGATCGTGAAGCATGGTGTATTAGTCGTCAACGAGCTTGGGGCGTTCCTATTCCTGTCTTTTATAACGAAGATAAAAGTCCTATTTTAGATAAAGAAGTGATTAACCATGTGGCTAGTATCATTGCAGAAAAAGGCACCAATGCCTGGTTTGAACTACCTGCTGAAGAATTACTTCCAGACGGATACACAAATCCAGCTAGTCCCAATGGTCGGTTTGAAAAAGAAACAGACATCTTAGATGTTTGGTTTGATAGTGGAACATCACACCATGGCGGAATGAAAGATTTTGGTCTGCCATACCCCAGTGATCTTTATTTAGAAGGATCAGATCAATACCGTGGTTGGTTTAACAGTAGTTTATCAACAGGTGTTGCCGCTACCGGTAAAAGTCCTTATAAAAATTGTTTAACACATGGATTTGTGTTAGATGGTGAGGGACGTAAAATGTCTAAATCGTTAGGTAATGTTGTTGATCCCTTAAAAATCATGAAACAACAGGGTGCAGATATTATCCGACTTTGGGTAGCTAGTGTTGATTATCAAAGTGATGTCCGTATTTCACAAGACATGATGCGTCAAGTTAGTGAGTCTTACCGTAAAATAAGAAATACTATTCGTTTTATGTTAGGAAACTTAAATGACTATAATCCTGATAAAGATGCGATTGCATTTGCTGATTTAAACGATATTGACAAATACATGATGCTTAAAACAAATAACTTAGTTAAAGAATGTTTATACCGCTATGATCAATTTGAGTTTGATAGTGTTTACCGTGAAATCACAAACTTTGTCACACGCGACTTAAGCGCGTTCTACTTAGATTTCACAAAAGATATTTTATACATTGAAAATGCAGAAAATACCGATCGTAAAAGTATTCAGACGGTGTTGTATGACATAACTTTAACACTGTTAAAACTGTTAACACCGTTCTTACCACATACAACAGACGATGCCTACACTCATTTACCACATCATCAAGAAGAAAATGTCTATTTAGAGAATATGCCAGAAGTTAAAACATTAGAAGCAAGTGATTTAGAAGCAAAATATGATAAATTTATGGCAATTCGTTCGAATGTCTTAAAAGCACTAGAAACAGCTAGAGATGAAAAAGTCATTGGGAAAAGTTTTGATTCAAAATTAACGCTTTATCCTGAAGGAGACGTCAAAGAATTACTTCAGTCTCTACCAATTGATTTAGGTCAAGTTTTCATCGTTAGTCAGTTTGAGATGAAAGAAGGCACCGGAAAATATACATTTGACAACTTAAGCATTGACGTAGAAAAAGCAGAAGGCGATAAATGTGAACGTTGTTGGCAAATCGTTGAAGAAACAGATGAAGGTCTTTGCGAACGTTGTGAAGAAATCGTTTCGAACCAATAATATAACAATCAACAATAACAAGTCTGTTATTGTTGATTTTTTTCTTTAATTTGGTAAAATTATGGTGTCGTCTAATCCTATAATACGGTTAGGAGTTCCACAAGTCCCCTGAAATTGACTTAGTACGATAAATTTATTTTAGGAGGTTACTATGCAAACAAGAAATGTTGAATTTTCACTTAAAAACATTTTATTTTACATAGGTGGATTTTTCGTATTAGGATTAGGCGTTATTTTTCTATTAAGATCACAGCTTGGTGCTGGGGCATGGGATACTGTTACAGCCAACTTAAGAGCTTTGATTAATTTAAAATTCCCTAACTTCACCTTAGGCTTTACATCATGGGCCGTGAGTATTATCTTGATGATTATTATATTAAGTTATACAAAACAACTGAAACTCATCTTCATGTTACTCCCAATCTTTTTAGTCGGGGTCTCCCTTGATTTTTGGGATATTCTTATCTTTGGAGCTTACTACCCACAAGCAATCGCCATGAAATTATTATTTTACTTACTGGGAGCTATTCTTTTACCATTTGGCTTAGCGATGATTATTAGGTCGCATTTTCCCGCCTTTGTATTTGATGAATTAATGATTATGATAGCCGATATTTTTAGTACAAAAAATCTTACAGCAATCCGAATCGGGATTGAAATCCTAGGAATTTCTTTAGGAACACTCTTTGGATTTTTAGCAGGAATTGGCTTTGGTGCCGTCAATGTTGGTAGTGTCATCATGGCTCTTATATTACCACCGATTCTTACATTTTATTTAAAACGATTGGGTGTTATTGAACATGCCAAAAATTAACTCTGTTTTAATGAATGTTGTGCTTTATCTATTGGGCTCTGTATTTATCGCACTAGGTGTTGTACTAATGTTGAAAAGTCACTTAGGTGTCCCCACGTGGGACACACTGCATTATAGTATCCATGTCTTATTTAATATCACCTTAGGAACTGCCGTCTTTTTGGTCGCATTTATCACAACCATCATTGTTGTGATAATGCGAAAGAAAAAGGTTTACTTATTTATGATGATTCCGGTGGTTATTGTGAGTGTTTTAGTGGATGTATTAAATCTAGTTATATTTGAAAATCTTGTGGTTAACACGTGGCAAAATCAAGTCTTGTTATTTGTAAGTGGCATTTTGCTTTTACCCCTTGGGGGAGCGACGTTAATCATCACAAAATATCCTGCTGGTGTCTTTGATGAATTGATGTTAGTAATCATGGATATACAAAACACTTCAAATCTTATTAAAACTCGTGTTATAATAGAGTTATCTGCTGTTATAGTAGCACTTATTTTAGGAATTATAGCTGGCATTAACTTTGGTATGATTAATATTGGAACACTTATATCAGGTATTTCAGTCGGTTATTTAGTTAAATTATATCTTCGTATTTTTGAAAGGATGAATATTTATGAGTATTAATCAATTAATTGATCACACGTATCTAAAAGCATTTGGGACGGATAAAGAACTAAACACATTATTAGAAGAAGCAAAAACATATGAATTTAAAAGTGTCTGTGTTAATCCTTATTGGGTAGCGTATGCCAAAGATACCTTAAAAGACTCTCCTGTACTTGTTTGCACTGTTGTGGGGTTCCCACTTGGTGCAAACACCATAAAAACCAAAGTCTTTGAAACAAAAGATGCACTGGCTAATGGAGCAGATGAGATTGATATGGTGTTAAATATTGGAAAAATTAAAATGGGCGATTTTGACTATATTGAAAAAGAAGTGCGTTCAGTCAGAGAAGCATGCCCTAAAAATATTCTAAAGGTTATTATTGAAACGTGCTATTTAACCAAAGATGAAATCAAACAAGCTTCTCAAGCAGTGGTTGATGCTGATGCTGATTTTGTTAAAACATCTACTGGATTTGGCACTGATGGCGCAAAAATTGAAGATGTTAAACTAATGAAACACGTTGCAAAAGATAAAGAAGTTAAAGCCGCAGGAGGCGTTCGCTCAGCAGAAGATGTTAAAGCAATGGTTGATGCCGGCGCAACCCGCATTGGAACAAGTCGTGGTGTCTCACTCGTTAAAGGGGAAACATCAACAAACGACTACTAAGGAGAGATTTGATGGCTACAGCACATATTGAAGCAAAAAAAGATGAAATCGCAAAAACTGTTTTAATGCCCGGTGATCCCCTTCGTGCAAAATTTATCGCAGATACCTATTTAGACAATGTGCATCAATTTAATACAGTTAGAAATATGTTTGGCTTTACTGGCACATTTAACGGTAAAAAGATTAGTGTCATGGGCAGTGGTATGGGGATGGCAAGCATTGGTATTTATAGTTATGAACTTTATAAGTTTTACGATGTTGATAATATTATTCGTATTGGTAGTTGTGGAGCTTATACAGATGAACTAAGTCTTTATGATGTTTTGCTTGCTGATAAGGCATGGAGTGAATCAACATTCCCTGAAACACAGTCTAATCAGAAAAAAAAATACACATATCCGACAAAAGCACTAAATACTAAATTAGAAACAATTGCTAATAACTTAGATATTCCAGTCACCAAAGGATGCATTCACTCAAGCGACGTATTTTATCGTCAAAATCATGAAGATTTTAAACGTATTAGAGATGAATATGGGTGTATTGCGGTTGAAATGGAAGCTTTTGCGTTATTTCATAATGCAGATGTATTACATAAAAACGCTGCCTGCTTATTAACTGTCAGTGACAACTTAGTTAATTCCAACCAGACAACAAGCAAAGAACGAGAGCGTGCATTCACAAACATGATGGATATCGCATTAGAATTAGCAGAATAAAAAAGTGCTCAACGCACTTTTTTTAGGAGACAACAATGAAAATTAAAAAAATTAAACAAGACACATTTAATATAAACATCATTTCAACGTCAAAATTTAAAACAACAAAAATACAACTCGTATTAGCCAATGATATTCCTAAAGAAAATATCACACCTAGAGCGCTCGTCCCTTATTTATTAGAAAAAGCGACCAAAGCGCATCCAACAAAAGAGAAACTCGCAGACTATTTAGAAGGGTTGTATCAATCAAGCATCCATGTAAAAGCAGCAAAATCTGGTTTAAGCCATTTTTTACTGTTTGAATTAAATATGATAAATGATGATTATACATTAGATCATGAACCCCTTTTACTAAAAGGATTAACAGTCTTAAAAGACATCTTATTTAACCCCGTTTTTAACCGAGCTTATTTCGAGGAAGAAAAAAGACTTTTCGCAAATTATTTTGATCGCTTATACGCGGATAAAATGCAATTTACAATCAAAGAATTAAAAGATGCTTTATTTAAAGATGATCCCTATGGGAAAAATGCTTTAGGAACAGAAGAATCCCTTAAAACTGTTACATTAAAAGATGTTAAAGACGCTTACCAAACAATGTTAACCGATGACTTAATTAATATTAATGTAATCGGTGATATTGATGAAGAAGAAATAACACAGGTCCTTAATGATACCTTTAAATTTAAACCACGACAAAAAACACTAACGCTCATTGATCATTTTTATAGAACGTTTAATGATCCACAACTTATTATTAAACACAAACATGTAAAACAAGCAAAACTTGCTATTGGGTACCGATTTCCAATCTATTACGGTGATGATGATTACTACGCAGCTGTTGTTTTTAATACGTTGCTGGGTGGTGGAAGTAATAGTTTGTTATTCGATATCATTCGAGAAGAAAAAGGCTATGCTTATTATATTAGTAGTCACTATGATTATTTTAAAGGCACACTTTATATCTTTTTAGGATTAGACGAGAAAAACAGAAAAGACACAACAAACGATATTGATCAGATGATTAATTCACTAAAAACAACGGTTGATGCATCTTATTTAGATATTGCTAAAAAGTCCATTATTAATGACTTTTTACAAAGTTTAGATTCAAGTGGCTCACTCGCATCAAGACTACTTAATCTGAGCTTATTTGATAAACCGTTTGATCCAGATTTGTTCCAACAAAAAATTAATGCCATTACAAAAGAAGATATCAAACGTGTTGCCAACAAAATAAAAAAAGATACAACATGCCTATTAAGGAATGATCCTAATGATAAAACATAACCACAAGCGCATCAATGAAACTCTCTATGAATTAACACTCAAATCAGGAATGCAGGTGTTTTTATTACCCAAAAAAGGATTTCATAAAACCTATGTTACATTATCCTCTAAACTTGGTTCGCTCAACACTAATTTTAATAATACTGTGCTTCCCAAAGGAATCGCTCACTTTTTAGAACACACGTTGTTTTCCTTAGATGAGCGTAATATATCTAAAGAATTTAGTGAGCAAAATGCGTCAGTGAATGCATTTACGCAACATACTAAAACAACTTTTTTATTCTCGACAACCAGACAATTAATAGACAATTTAGCATTATTGCTAGATTTTGTCTTTCATCCTAAATTTAGTAAAAAAACAATTGAAAAAGAAATTAAAGTTATTACAGAAGAGATTAACATGTATGATGATAATCCAGACTACGATACCTATTACGCACTTTTAAAACAGTTATATAAGAACCACCCCGTCAAAGATGATATCTTAGGGACAGAAGAGACCATAAACACAATTGATAAAAACCTATTAAAAACAGTTCATAAAGCATTTTATCAACCCAAAGCGATGGTATTATTCATTACAGGAAAATTTGAATTAGATAACCTTGTATCCTTTTTAACGAATCATGCTTTAAAAAGCTCGTCTAATCCCTTAAACATTGCTGATGTTATTAACGAGCCTAAAAATGTCATCAAACAAGATGGTGTCGGGTATGGGGACATTCGTATTCCAAAACAAACCTTTGCAATTAAATTAGACCCTTCCAAATCTGTCATGAAAGATGAATTAATCTTATCAATTATTTTTGATGTATTGTTAGGAAAAAGTTCTAAAACATACAACCAATTAGTTGAACAAGATATTATAAATGACTCATTTTATATTGATGTCTCAGTTGAAACAACTTTTTCTCATATAATTCTTAGTTGTGATACGCAAAATTACCAAGAATTTAAAACATTTTTTAACACATTTTTTAAACAACTAAGTACCCATAAAATAACACAAGAAAAATTTATCAAAACAAAAAAACAAATTCTTGGAGGCTTTATTCAATCATTAAATGGCTTAGAATATATCGCCAACCAATTTACTAAATATCACTTTTTAAACAGTAATCTCTTTGAAATATTAGACGTTGCCGACCAGTTAACGCTTGATGAAATAAATAACTATCTAACAAACTTCACCAAACAAACTAGATACAGCATGTTCACATTATTACCTGAAAAAAATAACTAATTTTATAAAACAACAGATTTTATATAGTTTTTCAAAAAAAATCACTCAATTGAGTGATTTTTATATATTTTTTTCAATCCATGTTAATATCATTTTATAATTATTTTCTCGATCTAATTCATTAATGACTTCATGACGACAATTATTAAAAACTTTATACTCAACATTAGAATACCCTGAAACACGGTATAACTTATGTAACTTTTTCGCATCTTCGCCAAAGTTACCTAGACCGTCTTGATCACCGCTAATAAACAATATACCAGTAGAAGACGCATTCTCAGTAATGATTTCTTTATCTTGAACTTGAGGTAAAATTTTAAGTAAATCAAGATTAGCTCCAATGGTAAAAGGTTGTGTACAATACTCTGATTCTTCACATTGGCGCCTGATTGTAACGTCATGGGTGGTCCATTCACTTGGTTTGTTAATAAGTCCTTTTTGTATCATTTTATTAATGTGACCTCGTGCAATGTTTTTATTGAAAAATCTACTTACATGTTCTTTCCCTTTAAAAAGCGCAATAAGTTTAGCGATAACCTTTGCAAAAAACAAGTTATACCCTTTATAAAGGCCGGTGCCAGCAAAAATAGCACCTCTGTAAGCTGTACGGCTATAAAATAAGTCATATCGACCAATAAATGAGCCCATAGAATGCCCGAACATAATAATTTCTAAATCAGGATATGTTTCTTCGATATATTCACGAATTGTTTTAACGCCTTCATATAGCATATGATGACCCATTTCATAATCAAAAAATACTTTCTCCTTATTATTGGATGTTCTACCATGACCAATTTGGTCATGCCCAACAACATGATATCCATATTGATTTAAAAACGTCGCAAACTCATCATACCGTTCCATGTATTCACTTGCTCCATGAATAATTTGAATAACTCCCTTAATTTCATCAGCATCAGATTCCCAAACTTGAGTATATAACTCATGGTCATATGGATCTTTGATTCTTACATCTTTTTTCATTGCTGCATCACCTCACATTTAATTATAATATATTTAATTTCTTATTTCAAAACAATAATAGATTTGGTAAAATGAAATTGGAGGTTTGAAAGAAATGAAAAAATATGTTGTTGCCATCGATCAAGGAACATCCTCATCTCGATCTATCATCTTTGATAAAAACGGAGCAATAATTTCTCAAAGCCAGCGCGAGATTGATATGATTTATCCACGTGAAAATGCCGTTGAACAAAAAGCATATGACATTTGGACAAGCGTCTTAACAACACTTGCTGATAGTATCATGCAAGCAGAGATTGATATTTTAGAGATTGCTAGTATTGGCATTACCAATCAACGTGAAACCACTGTTCTTTGGGACAAAAGAACAGGTGAACCAATCTATAACGCGATTGTTTGGCAATCAAAACAATCAGATGCTATCTGTAAAGATTTAATAAATCAAGGGTATGAAGACCTTTTTAAAGATAAAACAGGACTATTAATTGATCCCTACTTTAGTGCAACTAAGATAAAATGGGTGCTTGAACATGTGGATGGTGCACAAGCATTAATGGACAAAGGACAGTTAATGTTTGGCACTGTAGATACCTGGTTATTATACAAACTAAGTGGTGAGAAAATTCATAAAACTGATCATACCAACGCCTCTAGAACATTACTTTATAACATCTATGAGCAACAATGGGATCAAGAATTATTAGATATTTTGGGAATTGATTCAGCTATCTTACCAGAAGTTTGTGCTTCTTCAAGTGTGTTTGGGTCCACAACAAAACAAACATTCTTTGGACACGAGGTTCCAATTGCAGGTATCTTAGGAGACCAGCAAGCAGCACTTTTCGGTCAAAAGTGTTTTGATAAAGGGACGATTAAAAACACATATGGTACAGGCTGTTTTATGTTGATGAATACAGGAACAAGCCCTGTTAAAAGTGATAAAGGACTACTGACAACCATCGCCTATTCCATTGACAATACACTAACATATGCCTTAGAAGGGAGTGTCTTTGTTGCAGGTAGTGCTATTCAATGGTTAAGAGATGAATTAATGTTTATTGAAAAGGCCAGTGATAGTGAACAATTAGCTAATTCAGTTAAAGACACGAATGGTGTTTATGTTGTTCCCGCCTTTGTTGGGTTAGGAACACCATATTGGGATAGTGAAGCAAAAGGCGCAATTTTCGGATTAACAAGGAGTACATCGAAAGCCCATATCACCCGGGCAACATTAGATGCTCTTGCTTATCAAACAAAAGATATTATTGATGTGATGTCTAATAAATCCGGTATCCGACCAAAATTCTTAAAAGTGGATGGTGGGGCGTCTAACAATGATTATTTAATGCAATTCCAAGCAAATATATTAAATACAGAAATATTTAGACCTGACGTGAATGAATCAACAGCGCTTGGTGCTGCATATATTAGTGGACTTGCAACAAACTTTTTTACAAGCATCAAAGAAATTAAAGACTTAAACACAACTAAAAAAACATTTTATCCAATTATGGATGATTCTACAAGAGCAAATAAATATAAAAAATGGCAACAAGCAGTTGCTGCAGCAAGAAAATTCAGATAATAAGAGGTATTTATGGACATTACACAATTTCAAGAACCAAAACAAAAAGCAGAAAAATTTATTATTATTGGTGGAGTTTTACTCGTTATTACGGTTATCTTGTTCTTTTTAATGAAAGATCATGTTAGTATTAATGGTAACCAAATACAGTTACTTTTTATACCAGGTTTTATTGGAGTTATAATCGTTTTAATAGGCTTAACCAAGTACTCAAAAGTTAATTCAGATTTTAAACACCATATTATTCCAAAACTGGTAAATTCTGTATTAGAAGATGCGACCTATAAACCACAAAATGGTCTCACACAGTCACAAGTCTTGGATTCAGGGTTTTTAAAAAGACCTGATCGGTTTAAAAGTGAAGATTATATTCAGGGAACAATTAATAATGTAACATTTATAAGTAGCGATATTAAACTTCAAGAACGACGAACCACCCACACAAAAAATGGGACACGAACAAAATACGTCACTTACTTTTTAGGACGATTATTTAAGTTTGATTTCAATAAGTCGTTTCAAGGGTCCCTTCAAGTTTTAGAAAAAGGTTGGCCAAGAAATAGATTACATTATAAAAAGCAAAAACTTGAAAGTATTGCCTTTAACAAATGTTTTAAAACTTATTCAACCAATGAACATACAACATTTTATGTTTTAACACCGCACCTTATGGAAGAATTGGTAGAATTTGAACATCAAAACCCTGGTGATAT
Organism: Candidatus Izemoplasma sp.; assembly: GCA_021736205.1. Taxonomy (GTDB): domain Bacteria; phylum Bacillota_I; class Bacilli_A; order Izemoplasmatales; family Izemoplasmataceae; genus JAIPGF01. The sequence continues at coordinate 4,715 of JAIPGF010000001.1, read as the reverse complement.
TTCTTTCTCGTTTATTAATAATCACTTATATGTCGGAATTAATAATCAAAAAGACACCTTTGAACTTAAACTTTTCAGAAAAATTGATAATCATATCATGAAGGAATTCGAAAATGATATTTTAATCATAAAAAAATTAGTCCGTGAACTAAAATTAAACAAAAACATATTTAAGAAGGAGTAAACTATGGAAATTGCTATTATCATTATTTTATTTATTGTAGTTGTACCTGCTTTTTGGTATATTGCTACAATGAACAGATTACGACAATTAGAAGTTAAAATTGCAGAAGCAGACTCAGGAATTGATGTTGCATTAACCAAACGATTTGATACATTAAAGAAATTAGTTGAGACCGTTAAAGGCTATTCAAAACATGAAGCAAACACATTTGAAAAAGTTACTAAATGGCGTGCTGGTTTACCAGATGACTTATCTGTTGAACAAAAGCAGGTATTTATGTCTAAAATGAATGATGTACAAAGTGGTATTAATGTTGCGATTGAAAATTATCCTGAATTAAAAGCAAATCAGTCATTTTTAAATCTACAACGAAATATTACGGATGTAGAAGAACACCTGCAAGCGGCAAGACGCTTATATAATTCTAATGTTTCAGCGCTAAATTCAAAGATTGTAACTTTCCCAACAAGTTTTGTAGCACATCGTATTAAGATGACTAAAAAACCATTCTTTGAAGCAGAACTTACCAAACGAAAAGATATCGATATTTCTTTTTAAAGCTCTTTTTGAGCTTTTTTCTTTTTAGGGTTATTTTTCTAAAATGATGATAAAAGTAAGCCTATAATACACAAAAATCTAAACAATTAAACCTATTTTATAAAAAGCTATAGAAAAGAGATTAATCCCCTCTATTCTCGCATTCGCATACTTTTCTTTATTTTGATAAACTAGTGTCAAAGGAGGTATCGAATGCTAAATCAAGTAATTCTCGTCGGACGTTTGGTTTATGATCCAGAATTACGAACACTAGATGATGATCGCAAAGTAACAACCATCACTATGGCAATCCAACGACCATATAAGAATGCTGAATCAGGAGAATATGATACAGATTTCTTAAAATGTACACTATGGAGTGGCATTGCCGAAAACACTGTGAAGTATTGTAAGAAGGGATCAACTGTAGGCGTAAGAGCTAGACTTTCACAACGCTACTTTGAATACGATAATGATAAAAACTTTACCTATCCTGAAATTATCGCAGAGAAAATTACGTTTATCAGTTCCAAACAAGAATCGTAATCATCCCCTAAATTCTAAAGGCACAAGGAGACTTGTGTCTTTAGTTTTTTGGAAAATCATTTTTATTTATAACTTTTTTTGGTATAATAATTGTAGCAATATTTGAAGGTGGTTTTATGAAAAAATGGCTTAAAGAAAACATATTTGTAAAAGATATGTTTATATATATACTTGTGGCAGCATTTATTTTTTATACGCCACTGTGGTTAACAGGTGTTATTAGTTATGTTCTTGCAAATCCTATATACCTGGGGTTTGGAACGGCTTACGTTCTTATTTGGGCAGGCCCTTTTACACCAACAATCCCTGTAATTTTAGCTATTGCAGTGTTTTTAAAAAAAATCGTTCAAAAAATTAGAAAGCAGGATGAGTAATATGCAACAATACTTAGATTTATTAACACACATATTAAACAATGGGGAAGAAAAAGCCAATCGTACTGATACAAAAACATTATCAACTTTTGGTTATCAAATGCGCTTTGATTTACAAAAAGGGTTTCCCCTTTTAACAACAAAAAAAGTTCATTTAAAATCGATTATTCACGAATTACTGTGGTTTATTAATGGGGAAACAAATATTAAATACTTGGTAGATCACAATGTCCGTATATGGAATGAATGGCCATATCAAACGTTTAAATCATCATCTGATTTTTCTGGTGAATCAATGAAAGAATTTGTTCAAAAAATAAAGGAAGATGATGTATTTGCTAAGAAGCATGGAGAACTTGGACCTGTATATGGTCATCAATGGCGTCATTTTGATGGACCTAATGACACATTTGTTGATCAACTACAAACAGTAATCGAACAAATTAAGACTAATCCCAATTCAAGACGACTAATTGTTAATGCCTGGAATCCACCCGCATTAGATAAAATGGCGTTACCGCCGTGTCATATGATGTTTCAGTTTTATGTTCGTAATAATCAACTTTCATGTCAATTATATCAACGTAGTGCAGATACCTTTTTAGGGGTGCCATTTAATATTGCAAGTTATGCATTATTAACGATGATGGTTGCTAAAATTACCAATCTAGAGTTAGGTGATTTTGTGCATACACTAGGTGATACACATCTATATACTAACCACTTAAAACAAGTGAAAAAGCAGTTGAAAAGAACCCCTAGAACGTTAGCAAAAATGGTTATTAAGGGCAATCAAAAAACAATTGATGACTTCTCATATGCCGATTTTGAGTTAAAAAATTATAATCCTCACCCGGCTATAAGAGGAAAGGTGAGTGTCTAATGATTTCTTTAATCGTAGCAATGGACAAAAATCGATGCATTGGGAAAGGGAATAAACTCCCTTGGCATTATAAAGAAGATTTACAATATTTTAAAAAAACAACTATGAATAAAACAGTTATTATGGGGGAAAAGACCTTTGAGTCCATTTTAGCTTATTTAAAAAAACCGTTACCAAATAGAACAAGTGTCATCGCATCAAAAACACATTATGCGCATAAAGATTGTGAAACCACAGATAACATTGTTGACTATTTAAAACGCTTTCCTAAAGACCAAGAAATTTTTATCATTGGTGGTAAAACAATATATGATATCACACTTGATCTAGCGGACCGTTTATATATCACCCATATAAATAAGGAATTTGATGGAGATGTATTCTTTAGAGAAATTGATTATAGTAAGTATAAAACAATAAAAAAAGAAACGAATGGAGATTTAACGTTTGCTGTTTATGAAAGGATAAAATAAAATGTTTATTATTAGTTTTTACCTTTTTTGGATTGGATATGGATATATCTTTTTTAATCTATTTAATTTAGATTTCTCATTAGTGACTCAAGTAAGCTTTTATGCTTTATTGATTGCTGCTATTATTATAGCTTTTATATTATCGTTTATAACACAACTACTTATTGTTGAAATACTTGGTCTAATTCGTAAAAACACAGCAAAAGACAGTCGCTTAAACCATAATTTTGCTAATTCATTACTACGTTTCGCAATGCATTTAACAAGAACAAAAATCATTGTTTCAGGCAAAGAGAATATTCCAAAACATAAGTTTATTTTAGTATCGAATCATCAAGAAAATTATGACATTCTTATTTTAAAACCAATTTTCAAAGAGCATAATCTCAACTTTATCGCAAAGGAATCATTGCGCAAAATGCCAATCATTGGTCGTTGGATTACATTGCTCGGTAATATTTATATCTCAAGACAAGCAGACAGAAGTGCTGCTAGATCTATCATTAGAGGGATAAAAGAATACAAAAATGGTCATCCTATGGCGATTTTTCCAGAAGGGAAACGTAGTTTTCAAAATGAGCTAATCGACTTTAAAGCAGGGGCTTTTAAATTAGCAACAAAACCAAAAGCAGATATTTTAATTGTGACACTGTATAATGTATGTAAAATTTTTAAACGCTTTCCAATACCAAAATACAAAGTATATGTCCATATTCATCCATTATTAAAATATGAAGACTATAAAAATTTGAACACTTTAGAACTGAGTGCAAAAGTTAAAGATATTATACAACAACAACTAACAAGGTTTAGCCAAATGAAAAAAGGTAAGTAAATTCTTACCTTTTTTGTTTGTCGTGTTTTTTAATTTTTTCACGATACATTTCATAATCACATTCTTTAATAAAATCGTTAATATCATCACCTTTAGAAAAACTTTCCATTCCGGACGAGCCACTTAAGACAAAATCATAGTTTAAATTTTTACTTTTTTTCTTTGATATATCTGTGATTTTTGCAATATAACTTTTAGCCCAAGATTCATCTTTACCTTCTGCAAATACAAAGAATTCATCGCCATATAATCTATAGACATCAATGTCTGAATCAGTGCTCGAAAGGATTTCACTATATAGCTTAATCATTTCATCACCAACTAAATGACCATGTGTATCATTGATTTTTTTAAAATTATCTAGATCAAAGAAAATACCAACACCATCATTTGCCGTCTCAAGATCGTTTAATAACTTACGATTATTTCCTATAGATGTTAAGGGATCATAAAGAGATTTTTGGCGTTCTGTTTTTTCACGTTTAATTCGCTCAGTAATATCTATAACAACACCACCAAAGACTTTGGGTTTACCATTAGAATATCGCGCTTCCACTTTCGCGGAACTGAGTAGATACTTAATTTCACCAGTCTTTAAGTGCTTAATCTTTAAAACGTCATCTGTTGTCCCTTTAATAGATCCTGAAAAAAGTTCATGTAAAATCTCAAGCGTTTGATTTTCATCAGTGATTTCATCTTCGATTTCAAGGACAGCCTTAACAAAATCCTTTGTTAGATAAAGGCCATTGTCATCTGGTTCTAAGCCAAACATGTTGGCATAGATATCGTTGGCATGAAATCTATCCTCTGAATATTTTTGAAAGTTATAATAATAAATGCCAATATTCCCACTTTGAATGGCTAAATCATAAATGGCTTGTGT
>JAIPGF010000031.1 GCA_021736205.1 Candidatus Izemoplasma sp. | reverse complement strand
TGATATACATCAGCTGTATCAAAACAGTTAATACCATGCTCGCTTGCTGCTTTAAGTGTTTCTTTAGCAACATCTTCATCAAATGGGTCTCCCCATTTTGATCCTAGTTGCCAACATCCAAGTGAAATTTCACTTATTTTTTTATTTATTTTTCCAAACTTCCTATACTTCATTATTTTTTATCTCCAAATGTTTTATTCCAGTCATCTAAGAATGCTTTTAATCCCTTATCAGTTAAAGGATGTGTAATTGACTTTTTAAGTACATCATATGGTACCGTTGCAATATCAGCACCAACTAACGCACTTTCACTTAATTGTTTTGGATTTCTAATAGAAGCACTAATTATTTTAGTATCTAAATTATGTACATCAAAAATACGTTTAATGTCAGCGACAACTTCAATTCCATCATGCAGCGTATCACTTAATCGTCCAACAAACGGACTAACATAAGTAGCACCAGCACGTGCTGCCATTAATGCTTGGTTTGAACTAAAAACAAGTGTTACGTTTGTTTTTATTCCGGCTTCTTTACATAATTTAGTTGCTTTTAATCCCGCTTCTGTTAAAGGTAATTTAACAAGCATATTTTTATGAATTTTCGTAATTTCTTTTGCTTCTTCAAACATCTTATCCGCATCAGTACTAATTACTTCACCACTAATAGGACCATCAACGATAGCTGTAATTTCTTTAATAACTTCTTTGAAGTCTCGTCCTTCTTTAGCAATGAGCGATGGATTGGTTGTTACACCACTAATAATTCCTAAATCAGCCATTTCTTTAATGTGCTCAACGTTTGCCGTATCGATAAATAATTTCATTCTTTTACTCCTCCTTAGAAGTTTCTTCTGCCTCTTGAATAAATTCAACAGGTGTGGCATCTGGTAAAATTTCTTTTAGCTTATCTACAAAAAGTATCCCTTTTAAATGATCAATTTCATGTTGTAAAACAACACCAACGTATCCGCTAATTCTTAGTTCGATTTGTCTTGTTTTGTCTTTCTCAGGCAAGTATTGATGTGCTCGAATCTTTACTTTTTTATGTCTGGGAACAACCCCAGTAACTTCGCGATCAACACTTAAGCATCCTTCACCACCTGGAATATAAGTTTGTTTAACTGAATGTGAAATAATGCGTGGATTAGCGAGCATCAATTTATATAATTTTTCATTTTTTTCATCGGTCGTCAAAATACAAAACAATTGTTTTGAAACGTTAATTTGCGGTGCGGAAAGTCCAACACCGGGTCTGAGTTGATGTGTTTCATTTTTTTCTGGATCTTGACTAATTTCAAGGTAAGTCATCATATCTTTTAATAGTTGTTTATCTGTTTCAGAGAGCGGTAGTTCTACTTTGCTTGATCGCTTACTTAATGTAGGATGTCCTTCTCTGATTATGTCTTTCATAGTTAACATTTTTCCACCTCATATAAATTATAACAAATTTGCTAGATAATTGGAATTGAAAAGAATTTCATTTTTTTTAGAGAAAAAGCGTTTTCATTAAGCCAAATGAGTTTACTATTTGGCTTAAACCGAGTATAATTAAGTTGAGATTCAGGAGGTCATAAAATAATGGAGAAAATACGAAAAATAGGAATCATTACAGGTGGTGGAGACTGTAGTGGCTTAAATGCGGTAATTAACGGAATTACTAAAACAGCAGTAAAAAAATATGCGTTAGAAGTTATCGGATTCACACGTGGTTACGCTGGGCTTTATAGAAATGATTATCGTCCACTCGGATTAAAAACTGTTTCTGGCATTATGCATGAAGGGGGAACGATTTTAAAATCATCCAACAAAGATAATTTATTTAATTTTCCTGTGGTAAATAAAGAAGGAAAAGTTGAATACAAAGATGTATCAGATGAAGCAATAAAACATCTTGAATATCTTGGTGTCGATGCACTGATTGTTATTGGCGGAGATGGGACACTAACAAGTGCCCGAGATTTTTCTAGAAAAGGATTACCTGTTGTAGGTGTCCCTAAAACAATTGATAATGATTTACCAGCCACAGATGTAACATTTGGATATAATACATCATTAGAAACAATCACAGACGCATTAGATAAGATTCATACCACAGCTTATTCACATGATCGTGTTATGGTTGTTGAAGTAATGGGACGTCATTCAGGATGGTTAGCACTTGAAGGTGGACTTGCTGGAAGTGCAGATGTTATTTTAATTCCAGAAATCCCCTATGATATTAATAAAATCCTTGATAAAGTAAAACAACGTGATGCATTTGGTCGTAACTTTACGATTATTGTTGTTAGTGAAGGGGCAAAACCTAAAGATGGGGAAGTCACTGTTAAAAAACATGTTGAAGATAGTGCTGATAGTGTCCGACTTGGTGGTGTTGGTCAAAAATTAACCGATCAACTAGAAAAATTAATTCCTAACCACGAAGTAAGACATACAAACTTAGCTTATATTCAACGCGGTGGAATCACCTCTCAATTTGATCGTGCGTTAGGACTATTATTTGGTGTAAACGCAGTTGATTTATTAATGAATGGTGGCGAAGGCCGTATGGTTCAATTACGTGGACGTAAAATCACATCAATTCCGCTAGAAGATGTCGTCGGATCTGGTGAGGTTGGAGAAACATCCACAGGTGGCGGAAAACAAGTAGATCCCGATGGACAATATGTGCAAGCTGCTAAGTCTATTGGTATTTCATTCGCAGATTGATGAAGTCATATCCAATTGATTACGATTTATTTGATAATGATGAAATCATACAAATTGTGGAATTTTACCAATTAGTAGAAGAAGCAAACATGAAAAAAGTTAACCCACAAGTCTTGTCAAAAAAACACAAACAATATCAAACGATTATCAATTCAAAATCTATTGAACGACAAATGGAAAGAGAATTTGAAAAACATTTTGGTATCAGTGTATACAAAACAATAAAAAAATATAAGAAATCCTGATTATTCAGGATTTTTTTACTGCTTAAATTGTGCTATAATAAAAAGACAAGTATTCTAACAAAACTTAACTGACAGAACTTACATAATAGGGGGCTTCACTTTATGAAAAATAAACGATTTATCATTTCAATGTTGATTGTGCTTGCATTTATATTACGTTACACATCAGGTTTTATTCTTTTGAACATTTACGATGGATTAGACAATGCAACTAATCAAACAATCCAAAACTATATCCGTTGGAATAGTTTTACAACATTTTTATTTTTAAGTGTTTTTTATATTATTGTTATGTTTATGAAAAAAGAAAGACCGCTGGTATTATTTAGTGGGGTTTCAATCATCACCTTTTTCGCGTTTAGCCAGTTTGAAGCCAGCAGATTTCAATCAACATTAACCGCGAGTGACGTACAATTTTACTCAATTATATCGTTAGTTGGTGGTGCGGCATTACTTATTATCGCACTGAGTCAATTCTTAAGTTACACCTATTCCTTTCTGATAAAAGTTAGCTTTTTAATCTTCGCAATCAATACAATGATATTTCATACATCATTAAACGTGATATTAAGAAATACACTTATACAAATTATAAGTCCACTTAGGACAACAACTAATTTTTACTTTATTTATAGTATCGTAAGTTTAATTGTTTATGGGATTATTGTAATATTACAAATCCTAGTGATAAATGATCTTTATTTCATCGAAAGAAATGATCCTAGAAAGACACTTGGTAATTATGAGAATTGATAAATTATTATCAAACCTACATTATGGTAGTCGTAAAGAGATTAAAAAAGCAATCAAAGATGAACATGTGAACGTAAATGAAACAATCGTTACAACCCCTAAATTGAAAGTAGATCCCTCAAAAGATCGCATTGAATTTTATGGGAAAGAAGTCTTTTATAAAGCAGATGTACTGCTCATGCTCAATAAACCAAAAGGCTATGTCTCTTCAAAAGAAGATCCATACCATAAAACAATTTATGAGTTGCTTGATGAAAAATATAAAAGACTTGATTTAAAAATAGCTGGACGACTTGATGTTGATACAGAAGGCTTATTATTATTAACCAATAGTGGGCAGTTAATCCACAGTATTATTAGTCCGAACAAAGATGTGTATAAACAATATTATGTAGAAGTGGCTAGACCATTTGAGGCAAAGAAATTACTTAAAAAAATGACAATAAAAGATAGTCGAGATCGTGATTTTATACCAAAAACCCCCAAGGTAAAACAACTAACTGACACAAGTTTCCAGTTAGAAATAAAAGAAGGGAAATATCATCAGATAAAGCGAATGGTCGCTTATTATGATAACGAAGTAACCTATCTAAAACGTCTTAAAGTTGGCGCCTTAAAACTAGATGAATCACTTGATATTGGCGACTATAAAGAAGTAAAAAAAAATAACGTTCTAAATTGAACGTTATTTTAATTTCTTAATAATATTGATCAGTGTTTTTATGAAATATGTTATTTCTATATGTGTTGTAAACTGGCCAATAGAAACACGAATACTACCATTAATATAGTCTTTAGGGACATTAATTTCTTTTAGTACGTGCGATGGTTCAATCATTTCACTGTTACAAGCACTCCCGCTTGAAACATAAATGCCTGCTTTATTTAAATAGAAGATAATATCTGAACCATCAATTTCTTCAAATGATATATTTAAATTACCGGGTAATCTGTTTTCTCCGATTTTAGGACCATTAAGTAAAAAGTCAATCTCTTCATTTTTAAGGGCATCAAGAATCTCATTAGCGAATTGATTAAGTCGGTCATTATAATCTTCTACCACTTTCATACCTTCTTCAAAGGCTTTTGTGATACCGACAATATACGGCACATTTTCTGTGCCAGCTCGTCGTTCATTTTCTTGTTGGCCGCCATGGATTAAGTTTTCAATATGGGTACCCTCTTTAATATATAACAGACCAATACCTTTTGGGGCATGAAATTTATGACCAGAGATACTCATTAGATCCACTTGTAATTCTGTTAGATTAAGGGGTATATGTGTAATCGCTTGAACAGCATCAACGTGTAAATAAGTCGAATGTGCGCGACAAATTTCACTTATTTTTTCAATGTTTTGCACCGTACCTATTTCGTTATTCGCATAAATAATACTGACGACTAATGTGTTGTTATTGATTAATTCTTCTAGTTGGAATAAATCAATAAAGCCGTCATTATCAACATCTACATAATGAATGATATATCCTAATTTTTCTAAAAATTCTACGGTATGAGTTGTCGCATGATGTTCGATTCTTGTTGTAATAATTTCCCCTTTTATACTAGGACTAAGTGCTAACCCCTTTAAGGCCCAATTAGTAGCTTCAGTTCCACAACTTGTGAAGTAAAGTTCTGTAGGGGCACAGTGTAATAATGAAGCAATCTTTTTCTTAGAAGTATTAATCGTTTTGCGCATAGGAATTCCTTTGTTATGAAGGCTAGAAGGGTTCCCAAAAGATGATTTAAAGTAGGGCTTCATTGCTTCATAAACAGGTTTACTAACTTTAGTAGTTGCGGCATTATCTAAATATACTTCCATTTAAAATCACCCTTTTAAAATCAGTGTAGCATCACTTGGAACATCTAAAATATTAGTTAGTTGTTCATAATCAGCGATGTGTAATGTAGTTCCTTTTTCATTGAATAAATTCAAAATTTCATCAACGTATTCTTTCACCACATAAGATTGATGAATAATACAAGGATCTTCATCATCAAATAAGGCAATACTTTTTTTGATGATGGCTTCTTTTTTAAGGGGAATATCGGAAATTTTTCCCATATAAAGTGTCTTGTCTTGGTGTTTAATTAATACCGTTTGTTTCATTTTTATCACCTAAAATATTCGTGTTAAGTAATAGATTACAATGCCTAAAAATAACAGTGCATTAAACAATTTAATGGTATGAAGATGTTCTCTAATATAGTTGCTTACACCCATAACACTACGACCTTTAATACTTATAACCGCAATGACAATCAAGGGGAGTACAAACATGATGTTGTAACTGATTAATAAAATTAAAGCGTATATGTCACCTGTTTGGCTAATGCCATCTAATACACCAAAATAAATTTGTCCAGTACAAACAAGTTCAGTAATACTCAATGTAACACCGAGTATAAACGTTAATGCTAAAACAACAATTAAATGACGTTTTTTATCAGGATTATCAATGGTATTTGTAAAAAATTGAACGATGCGTTTATTATTTTTTTGAATCCATTTGGGTAATTGATTTTTAATTTTACCATACTCATTACTTTTAGCTCTTAAAAAGTCATGCATATTCAACAGAAATAACACAGCTGCGATAGAAAGTATTCCCCAATTTAAGATGGTTCTAAGAATCACAATATTAGCCGCATATTTTGTTAAGAAATTAATTAAAAAGACACCGATAAAGAAATAACTAATGAACAAGGCAAAGATATAGACTAAGCTAACTAAAATGAGTGTCCGTTTGTTTTCTGTGAAACCTAGCAAGCTAATAAACAAAAGAAGTAACGCAATAGCGCAAGGATTAAATCCATCTAAGAGTCCGGCTCCAAGGACTGTAACAAAACCTAAAATACCTTTGAGGTTCTCGTAAGCTTTACCTTCTTCAACCGTAATTTCTCTAAAGTTATTTAAACTTAAATCGTAGATGGTTCCATCATCCACTTTTTCGCGAATTGTTTCAAGTCCATCAAAGTAAGTATCTCCCACAAAAATAACAGGAACCCCACCATCTTCGCGGTTGTAAGCGTCATTGAATGCCACAAATACATCTAAGGCATCGACTTGAACGGTTTCTCCTAACTCATTTTCATAAAAATAGTCTTCAACAAGATCATTTTCTTGAATATCATATACAATGACATTAATTCCTTGGACTTCTAATTTTTTTATATAATCAAGCGACGCATCATAACTTCCATTGATTGTCCCTTGTAATTCTGCACATACTAGACAACTTAATTCTTTAAAGTAGACAACAGTACGTTCTTCTAATGCTTGAGACTTCGTTCCTGATAATGCGATAACACTTATGACAATAAGTATTAATACTGCTTTTAATTGTTTCATAGTCGCCTCGCTTTCATATCACTAATATTATAAATGCCAAAGACCTAATAGTCAATAAAATCAGTAAGCTTTTAAGATATTAAAAAACTTGCAAGAAGTCGTAATTAACTATATACTAGTTATAGGTGATATTGTGAATCAAGACATCCTAAATCAAGTCTATCGACTAGTCGATGAACTGAAAAACAAAGAACATTATATTAAACTTAAACAACTTGAAAAAGAGTTAGAAACTCCTGAAATAAAAACATTAATTGATGAGTATGTTAAGGTAAAGAAAAGGTATCAAGAGGTTACGAAATATGGTAAACACCATCCAGACCTAACAAAAACAAAACTAGCATTCAGTCAAATAAAAGAACAACTATTTACACAAGATGTGATTAAACAATACAAAGAAAATGAGAAAAAGATACAACGTGACTTAAATACTGTCAGCGAAAAACTCGCTAAAGCAATTAGTCATAAGATAAAATATCCCAATGAACTTGGACTTTTGAATAGACATTAAGGTGATAAAATGACAAAACGTACAGGACTAATAATTTATTATAAAACGCCTAAAGTACTAGGGCGAATAAAACGATTAACTGATTTAAAGTACTATAATAAAGATAAAAAATATGCAGTCGCATATGTCGAAGAAAAGAAATTTGACCATGTGTATAAACAACTTACGAAATTAAGACATGTTAAAAAAGTAGAACAAAGTAAGTTTGATATGGCAGATTATCATATTGATTTTAATGTCAAGTAAAAATACTTGACATGCCTTTTACTCGATGGTATACTTGTGAAGGTAAATAAGAAGTAAGGAGGCAAAATTATGGCAGTTAAACTAAGATTACAAAGATATGGTGGAAAGAAAAACGCTTTTTATCGTTTAGTTGCAGCTGATTCTCGTGTAAAACGTGACGGACGCTATTTAGAAATCATTGGAACATATGATCCAACAACCGAACCAACTTCATATAAAATAGATGAAGATAAAGCGAAAAAATGGTTAGGCCAAGGGGCTCAACCTACTGATACCGTTCGTAACCTATTACGTGATGCAGGAATCACTGCGAGAAAATCAAGTAAGTAATTGGTGATTGTGATGGAAGTAAACTATGAGAAACTTATAAAAGATCTCGTTTTTCCACTCGTTGTTCATCCGAAAGATTTACTGGTAAAAAAATTCAGTGAAGAAAATGATACTCTTACATTTCAGGTAATAGTTAATGAAGACGACCTCGGTCGTGTCATTGGCAAAAATGGTCGAATTGCGAATGCAATTAGAACAATTTGTTATGCAAGCGCATCGCGAGAAGGAAAAAGAATTAAAATTAACATTGATTCTTTCTAAGACCCTGAGGGTCTTTTTTTTTCATTCTTTTTCTCTTTGAATAAGAGTGTTATAATGTATATAGTAGTTTTAACCAAATGAATAAAAATAATAATCATCCATAAAATATGCTATAATACATTTAGACATTAAGGAGGACATATGACATTCAATTTAAAAAATAATCAAAGATTGATAATCAAAGAAGTTACAGAAGAAGATGCGAGTGATTTAATCACATATATGAGCGATGTTGTTGGGGAAACACCTAATCTTCTTTATACCCCAGACGAATGGCAAATGACACTTGAAGGTGAAAAGACATTTATTAAAAACTTAAAAAAAGTCAACACCAGTGTCATGTATGTTGGCCGTGTAAATGGGGAAGTTGTTACTGTGGCAAATTTACAAGGTAATAACAAACTAAAAACCAAACATCGCGTTGAACTAGCAATCAGCGTTAAAAAAGCGTTCTTTAGATTGAACATTGCCACCTATATGATGGAAACCTTAATTAACAAAGCAAAAGAAATGTCCATAACAAAAATAAATTTGGGTGTTTTTGAGACGAACAAGCCTGCTATTTACTTATATAAAAAGTTTGGATTTAAAAAAGAAGGAAGCATGAAAAGGGGCATAAAAATGGCGGATACTTACCAGGATTTAATTTATATGGGGAAATGCATATGAAGCAAAATTTAATTGTTGAAAATATAACAAAAACATTTAAGCTATCTAAAAAACAACAAAAACTTAAACACACACATAAAAAAACTATCACAGCATGTGATGGTATATCATTTACCGCACATCAAGGAGAAATATATGGCTTACTTGGTCCTAATGGCGCTGGGAAAACAACGGCGTTAAGAATTATCTCTACCCTTATAAAACCAGATAGTGGCTATGTAGAGGTTGGTGGGAGTGATATTTTTAATGAGTCAAAAGAAGTTAGACGTAAAATAGCATTTTTAACAAGTGAACTTAAATTAGAAGATCATTTTACACCGAATTATTTATTTACGTACTTTGCTAAACTCCACAACTTAGATGAAAAGTTAATAAATCAACGTAAAGAAGCGTTATTTCGTCGTTTTGGTATTAACCCATTTAAAGAAGTAAAAGTCAGTGATCTATCGACTGGTATGAAACAAAAAACATCGATTGCTATTAGTTTGGTTCATGACCCAGAATTTATTATATTTGATGAACCGACAAACGGTCTTGACGTATTAACGGCAAAAAATGTAACAGATTATTTATTAGAACTGAAAAACCAAGGTAAAACAATTATCTTATCAACCCATATTTTAAGTGTAGTAGAAAAACTGTGTGATCGTGTTGGCATTATTATTAATGGTAAAATGCTGGTTAATGATACCTTGAAAAATATTTCTCATAGTGATAATTATATAGATTTAGAAACCCTGTTTTTTGATCTGATTGAAGAACATAAAGGGGTTGAATAACAATGAGAAATGCTTTTATTATTATCAAAAAAGAATTACGCAGAGTCTTTACTGATAAACGCCTAATTTTTACAATAATTATTCTACCAGGACTCGCTATTTATTTGATGTATTCATTTATTGGGAATGCCATCGGCAACACCATAGAAGATGTTGAAGAACATACCATGTCAATTTACACAGAACATATGCCACTTGTATTACAAGAAGCAATTAAAGATACTGAATCAGATGTTATTTTTACAGATGCAAAAAGTGTGCCTCTTTCACTGTTAAAAGAAAAAATTAAAGCTGGAGATATCGATTTATATATCGCGTTTCCACCTGATTTTACCGAACGTATTACAGCATACGAAGATGCTGCAACAACGATTCCTACAGTAACTATTATTTATAATAATGGTGAACGGTATAGTGAATCAACCTATTATAAAGTTCAAACAGCGCTCAATAATTATGCTAGTTCAATAAATTATGATCGATTTGGCGATGCTATGTATCCATTTATGCAAGAAACAACTATTTCTGTTGATGAAGACAAAGCATCTGGTCAGCAAATAGCCGGGTTATTACCTTTGTTAATTATTATGTTTTTGTTCACTGGGGCAATGAGTATTGGACCTGATAGTATAGCTGGAGAAAAAGAACGTGGAACAATTGCTACCTTACTTGTTACACCAATCAATCGGTCAGATTTAGCAATTGGAAAAGTCTTAAGTTTAAGTATTATTTCCTTATTAAGTGCTATTTCCAGTTTTACAGGTATATTATTATCATTACCAAAACTCTTAAACCAAGAAGACACACTAACGGCCAATATATACCAGTTGCAAGATTATTTTCTCATCTTTATTACACTCTTGGCAACAACCTTTGTCATCGTAGGTATGATAAGTATGGTCAGTGCTTTTGCTAAAACAATCAAAGAAGCAAGCATGTTAATACTACCATTTTATTTCTTAAGTATTATTACTGCAATGAGTACGATGTTTGCACCAGAACCGGCAAGTGATTTAGTACTTTATTTAATCCCAATTTATAATACTATTAATGTATTAATCCGTATTCTAACATTTGATGTGGCATCGATTCATGTCATTTTACTCGTTGTTTCGAGTTTGGGCTATACCGGTATTTTAATTTATATTATTAATAAGTTATTCTCAAGTGAAAAAATAATGTTTTCAAAATAGGTGATTATATGACATACATAAAAGTTGGAACCATCGTAAATACACATGCTCTTAAAGGGGTGCTCCGCGTCAAAACATTCTCAGACAGTGAGGAGCGTTTTTTACCCGGTAATAGTTTGTATGTTAAACGTGAAGAAGACTATTTCCCCCTTACCATTGAACGTGCAGCGCCACATAAAACACTACTTCACATTAAATTTAAAGAACACACATCAATTGAAGACAATGAACATCTAAAAAACCATGATTTATTTGTGAAAGAAATACAATTAACCCCATTAAAAGAAGATGAGTTTTATCTGCATGATCTTTATGGATTAGATGTTTATCTAGATGATAAAAAAATAGGAACCATCAACACACTAATCGAAAATGCGACAGGTCATTTAATTGACATTAAACGCCCCAACAAGAAAAATGTGTTAATTCCTTTTCTTAAACGCTTCACAGAGGTTGATTTATCAAATAACCGCGTACTATTAAAAAACACTGAGGGATTATTATGATGATTGATGTCTTAACACTGTTTCCTGATATGTATAAAAATGTCTTGAATGAAAGTATTATAAAACGCGCAATTGAAGAAAAACACCTCGAAGTAAACTTGATTAACTTTCGAGATTTTGCTGAAGATAAACACGATAAAGTTGATGATTACCCCTATGGTGGTGGAGCGGGTATGGTCTTAAAAGTTGGCCCTGTTGTACGAGCACTTAAATCAATTGAAAATTATGAGTCTGCTAAAAAAATTATTTTAACACCGCAAGGGTCGCCATTTAAACAATCTAAAGCGTACAGCCTAAGTCAAGAATTACATCTAATCATTCTTTGTGGACATTATGAAGGGTATGACGAACGGATCAGAAGCTATTTTGATGAAGAAATATCAATTGGTGATTTTGTTTTAACAGGTGGCGAACTCGCAAGTATGGTCATGATTGATGCGATCACACGGCTGTTACCAGGTGTTATTAAACAGTCATCCCATCAAAATGACTCATTTAGTAATCACCTCTTAGAACACCCACACTATACAAGGCCTAGAGAATTTGAAGGACAAAAAGTACCTGATGTATTGTTGAATGGTCACCATGCCAAAATAGAAACATGGCGAAAAGAACACCAACTAAAAAAAACAAAAGATAAACGCCCTAAGCTTTATAAGAAGTATTTAGAGGTGAAACGTGATGATTAAAGATAAACTAAAAATTTTGTTAGAAGAAAAGAACCTAATCATAACAATCCCGCTTTTTATCATGATTATTATGGTTGTTTTGTTTTTGTCTTATGGAATTTCTACCCCGACAAGAGGGACACTAAAAACAACAAAAACAACCATCCAAACACAAATAGAACTAGAAACAACATTTTTAAATAATTATGATAACAAAGCCTATACAAAAGAAGATCCTTTTGTCATACTAGATCCTTATAATAATAGTCCCTTAACTGCTTTGATGATGTTTAAAACAGAGACAAATCAAAATTTTAAAGTTGAAATACTTGGAAAAAGTGACTTATCGACGATTACCTATCATTCAAAGTACAAGAAAAACCACAACATTCCAATTATTGGGTTATATCCTAATTATGAAAACACGATCAATATTTATACCTACGATCCTATCACCAAAGAAACAGGTGAATTAGTAACTACTCAAACAATTCAAACTGATCCGTTACCAGAAGCCATTGTTAAACCCACATCTGTCTCTACAGCTTATTCTTATTTCAATACAGATTGGATGGTTTACACAAGTGTAGAAGATGGCTACAGTGTTGCTTATGATTATAGTGGTGATATACGTTGGGTATTAGATCAAAAAGCGCCTTTCTTATTTAAACAACTAGATAACGGCCACTTTTTAATCGGTCAAGATTCTATTCTTGCCCCCCCTTATTACTCAGATGGCCTTTATGAAATTGATTTATTAGGACGCATTTACAAACAGTATAACCTACCCAATGGCTTTCATCATGATATTGCCTTTTTACCCTCAGACAATTTTTTACTCTTAACAAATTCCCCAAAAGGCGTAGAAGATAGAATTGTTGAAGTCAACCATGAAACGGGGAACATTGAACAGACATGGGATCTAGCTAATTACGTCCCGAAAACAGGTGGAGAAAACATCTTTTATACTGAAACAGATTGGATTCATGTCAATAGTATTGATTACAATCATGAAACAAGAAGTATCATTGTTTCGGCCAAACATCGTGATATCATTTTTAGTATCGACACAGTCACAAATAATGTCAATTGGACAATTGGTTCAACTGATACTTGGGATCAAACAACGATTGAAACACTTAATTTTTTAACACCCAGACAACTTAATACGACCTTACCCTACGCCCAAACTAGCATTCAAATGATAGACGATAAAACTATGTTTGTCTTTAATACAGGGATTAATCGCTCTAAAACAGAATCGACATATCTCCCCCCCAAAGTCAATAGTTCAGAGGGGTTAGTTTATTCAATTAATCCATCTAATAACACGGTATCAACGCAAAAAGTGTTTAAGAATGAGTTTAGTCCTGGATTTGGGAATGCAACTTATTTAGGTGAAAACAACTACCTTGTTCATTTTGGTGGTATTGCCTACACAAAAGAAGGTTCTATTAATTATGCATCAACTCTTTACGCAGGTAACAAAGAACTAACAACCCAATCAAAAACAGTAGAATATTTAAATGATACACTTGTGTATGAAATGATTTTACCGAAAAACTTTTATTCAGCAACACATATTTCCCCATCGGAACACGCGCAAGATATATCCTTTCAAACACCACAAAAACTTGGAGAAAAACATCAAACACCAAAAAGCAAGATAACATTAAACTATAGTGAACCACTGTTTAATAAAGTGCATCCTAAGTATAAATTACAACTTGATAAAACATCTGACAAGCTTATAATAACAGCTGATTTTAGAGAGGCATCACAGGTGACAGTGTTGTTTATTGATCAAGATGGCAACCGTAGATTTTTTGATTTAAATACAACACAACCAGTGACAAATGCAACACTCAATCTATTTACTAAAAATCAACCACGAGATACCCGTACATACTACATATGTGAGAGATCTGCTAGTGGCAGATATGATATTTATCTAATCATAAATCATAAACGATACGATACCTATAAGCAGGTTATTTTCAAGTAAAAGTTCTTGCATAAGAAAAATAGGTATGCTATAATATTAAACGCTGCAAAATCTATAAAATATTTGCTCCGCTTTGGGTAACCTTATGAGCAAACGAAAAAAATAAGGAGTGATACCATGAGCCAGCAACTATTAAACGATATTACAAAAGAATATCAAAAAGATGATGTCGTTGAATTCAGACCAGGAGATCGCGTAAGCGTATCAGTAAGAATTACTGAGGGTGAAAAAGAACGTATTCAACGTTTTGAAGGATTAGTCATTAAGAAAAAAGGTGGCGGAATCAATCAAACTTTCACAGTCAGAAAAATTTCATACGGCGTTGGAATTGAACGTACATTCCCTGTACATTCACCACTAGTCGCAGAAATTAAAGTTTTACGTAAAGGTAAAGTACGTCGAGCTAAATTAAACTACATTCGTGGTCTAAGTAAAAAAGACTCTCGTATTAAAGAGCGTCAGTAAATTATGCAATCAAAAAAGTTGGTAGATTTTTCTACCAACTTTTTTTATCCACATTGTTTAAATAGTTTTCCACAGCTAGTAAATCAGTCAACTAAGGAAAAAGCATCATAAAAACCAAAAGTAACACCTTAGAAAAATGGGGACAACTTTGTGGATAAGTTTATTAATTAATTTTATTGACATTAGCACATTAAAGTGGTTTAATATAGTTACCGGAGAGAAGAATATGATTGTCTGATTTGAGTTATAAGAAATTTGTAATTGTCATTAATTTGATCGAAAGTATAATTGGTTGAAACTGGATTTATTCTATGAGTAAACAATTGAAATTGAGTATTATTAAGTAATAGTTATTATAAGTATTATGATCGAACCGGTAAGTTTTACTTACCACAATCAGATGATCTAACCTTAAATGGGACTTCTCTCCCTTTTTTTTTTGGTAATTTGCACAAATTAATGAAAACTTTTCATAAAACAGCTGGATTTCTTGAAAACATTTTACATTGTGATATAATTTTAGTTAAGAAAGAAGGTGCATTTTATGTCAAAAGCCACAATCTATGATGTTGCAGGTGCTGCACGAGTTAGTCTAGCAACTGTAAGTCGTGCCATAAATAATCCAGAGAAGGTTAAACCAGAAACACGCCAACGTGTGTTAAAAGTTATCGAAGAATTAGGATATAAACCTAATGCCTTTGCTAAAGGGTTAGCTAGTCGAAAAAGCACAACAGTTGCAGTTGTTGTACCAGATATGGGACGCGCATCAATCGCAGAAATGATGAATGGAATTGCAGATATTGCTCGTGTATATAAATATTCTATCCTTATATATATATTAGAAAGCGAAGATGCAAGTGAAGAGGATATTTTAAGAGAGATTATCGCTGCACAAGTAGATGGTATTCTTTATTTAAATGATGAAATCACTAAACCGCAGTATGAATTCTTAAAAACAATTAAGAATACATATCAAATCCCGGTTGTTCTAACAAATACGTTTTATCCTAAAGATGACGAGATTCCATCAGTTTCTATTGACTATGAACGCGCTGGATATGAAATTACTAAAAAATTAATTGATGAAGGTCGTAAAAACATTTTTATGGTTTCAACTGTCAGAAAATATATGGTAAATGATCTAAAAGAAAGCGGCTATTTACGCGCAGTTAAAGAAGCAGGCTTAACGCCTCGTATAATGCGTACATCGGGACGTATTTCAATTAATACAGAACATTTCAATGAATATTTTAAAGACAATGTTGTCGATGGGGTTGTTGCCGTACGAGATAGTATAGCTATTTCATTTATGAACGTTGCCTTCCAAAATAATGTAAGTGTGCCAGAAGATATTGGTGTATGTGGATTTCAAAACACCAAATATGCTCGTTTAGCACGCCCGCAACTTTCATGTGTTGATTTACCGATTTATGATCTTGGGGCAGTTGGAATGAGATTATTAACCAAATTAATGAATAAAGAAGAAGTAAAAGAACGTATTGTTAAATTACCACATTCACTTGTGTTAAGAAAAACAACAAAATAATACGACGATTAAGACGAGAATATCAATGTTTTCAGCCAAAAGAGACTTAGTGGTTGCTGTAAACTAAGGAAAACAGATATTTATACACTTATGAGTTCTACATGAAAAGTGTAGACGGCACTTACCGTTATAAGTGAGCGCTAGAGATTTCTCTAGAACTAAGGTGGTACCACGGATGTAATAGTTCGCCCTTTTCAGGGCGAACTTTTTTTAAATTAAAGGAGTGAAAACAATGACATTATTAGAAGAATTAAAGTGGCGAGATTTAGTCTATGACGTGACAGATCCCAACCTAGAAAAAAAATTAGAAGAAGATACTGTTTCTTTTTATGTTGGAGCAGACCCAACAGCTGACAGCTTACACGTTGGACATTTAATTTCTTATTTGGTTTCTAAACGACTTCAAGATTATGGTCATCATCCAATACTTGTAATTGGGGGAGGAACAGGTCTTATTGGCGACCCAAGTGGTAAGAAATCAGAACGTAAACTTTTAACACTCAAAGAGACAATGAATAACTCTGAAGCGATTGTTAAACAAGTTAAGAATATCTTACCAGATGCAGAAGTTGTTAATAATTACGATTGGATTAAAGAATATGATATTATCACATTTTTACGTGATATTGGTAAAAACTTTAACGTTAATCAGATGATTAGTAAAGATAGTGTAAAATCACGATTAGAAAACGGGATCAGTTTTACTGAATTCTCCTATCAAATCATACAATCACTTGATTTTTATGAACTCTATAAAAACAATCATTGTGAACTTCAGATTGGCGGACAAGACCAGTGGGGGAATATAACGGCTGGTCTAGAACTAATTCGTAAGAACTTAGGCTTTGATAAAAAAGCCTATGGACTAACTTGGCCATTATTAACCAAATCCGATGGAACAAAGTTTGGAAAAACTGAAGGTGGAGCTATATGGTTGGATCCTAAACGTACAAGTCCTTATGAGTTTTACCAATTTTGGGTAAATACGACCGATCAAGATGCGATATCTTACTTGAAGAAATTCACCTTTAAGACCGTTAAAAAAACAAAAGAAATTATTAAAAAATTTGAAAAAGAACCCTACAAACGCTTAGCGCAATATACCATCGCAGAAGAACTGACCAAACTTGTTCATGGAGATGA
>JAIPGF010000030.1 GCA_021736205.1 Candidatus Izemoplasma sp. | reverse complement strand
AAACCGTTCTTTCATATACTCCAAAATTTCATCATCTAATACTTTTCTCCGGTATTTAGTGACAAAAATCAAATGAAAATATAATTTGAACACTGAATGATTATTATTATCGAATTCCATATAATAACACTCCTTTCAACCATGAATACCTATAGGTTTATTATACCATAATTCAGCTTTTACTTCTACCTTATCATATTGAAAAAAATCAAAAAAAGTGAACCGAAAATCGGTTCAATTCATCCCCCACTTATGATATACTCTATATCCTTGAAGAATGAGTTTTCTTGAACAAACTAGATAAATTAGATATAAAGCAGTCTATAAGCCCTCACAAATGGAGACATACATTTGCTACTAGATTCGTTAGAAACAACGGTAATATGGAAGTCTTGAGGCAAATAATGGGACATGCTACACTAAAGACCACTCAAAAATACCTACACATAAATAAAGAAACACTCCAAAAGGAGTATTTCCGTATTAATTAAATAGTTCAAATTTCTCACCCAAAACAGGGTTTACCTTTCTGATTTCTCTTATAAGTCTATTGTACTCATCAATATTCTTAAACTTATTGGGTTGTTTTTTTCTAACCTCAGATATACAAAACGATTTTATCTTTTTTGCATCTTGAACTATTTTATCATAATAGCTTTTAAAAAAATCTACTAAATACATTTTCTCATTATCTTTAATATAACAATTCAATTCCTTTGAGTTTGAATTCCTGGTTTTATTAAAAAGAAAATTAGTAGATATAAAAATTTTTTTAGATTTGTTATCAGTTTCAATTGTATCAGCAACTAGATAATGAGAGTAAAGAATTCTTAACTTATTGATAATTTGATAGTCAAGTCGTTCTTTAAATTCATTCTCACAATCTAACTTATATCTTTTAAAAACCTTAGCATCAAAATTTTCATTAATTTGATACCTAGATATCTGATATAACATATAAAATGAATTAAGTAGATTCATTATCCCGTTAGTTAACTCGTAAAATCTCTTATCCGCTCCAATAATAATGGCAGGTTTCCATAAATTAGGGTGCTTTTGCAACTTTTCAAGTTGTTCTAAGTTTAATTTATAACTATAAGTTAGATAATATAAACCCACAAATTTGTCTAACCTATCAAATAAAGTATTTTTTCTCAATTTTTTCGTAACATTATCTAACTCTTTATATGATTCTTTACACATGCCATCATCGCCTTATTACAATTGTACCACATGCACAACGGTGCGCCAATGCACAACGGTCTTTTCAAGAAAAATAAGTATTTCCAATAAAAAAAGAAGCACAAAATGGCTTCTTTTACTTATTTAATGGCAGGGGTGACAGGATTCGAACCCGTACTAACGGTGTTGGAGACCGGTGTGCTACCATTAACACCACACCCCTATGTGCTAAAAAGAAATAAATGGTGGAGGGGGACGGTTTCGAACCGCCGAACCCTAAGGGAACAGAGTTACAGTCTGTCGCGTTTAGCCTCTTCGCTACCCCTCCAGCTTAAGGTAATCTTTTTAGCGCTATTTCATTATAGCAAAGTGTAAAAAATTAATCAACACCTAAACAAAAAAAATGAAAAAGTGGAGAAAATCTCCACTTTTATTGTTCAACTGTATATCCTTTTTCTTCAATGATTGACTTGATTTCATCGTATGTTTTGTCTTTAGCATCTAGTTCTACGATTTTATTTTTTACATCAATATCAATATCCTTAATTCCATTAGCTTTTAATGCGTTTGTGATTGTCATTTTACAATGATCGCAAGTCATATTTGATACTGTTAATTTCATTTCTACATCTCCTTTACTTTTAAATTCTGGTAATTTATACGCTTTTAATCTAAGCGCGTTTAATACAACTGTGATGGATGAGAATCCCATCGCTGCTGCGGCTACAACCATACTTAATCTTCCTGTTGCTGCAAGGGGAATAGCTACTAAGTTATAACTAAATGCCCAACCAAAGTTTTGATAAATATTTTTAAGTGTTGCTTTGGACATATCAATTGCTTTGATAACAAGTCCTAAATCATAACTCATTAATGTAACATCACTACTATCTATTGCTACATCTGTTCCATGACCCATAGCAATACCAACATCAGCTAATTTTAAAGCCGGAGCATCGTTAATACCATCACCTACAAATGCAGTGATTTTACCTGTTGCTTGTATTTCTTTTACTATATCTGCTTTTTCATTTGGTAATACTTCACTATAGACATGTTCAATACCCAGTTCTTTTGCAATCGCATCGGCAACATGTTTATTATCTCCTGTTACCATATAAGGTGTTAACCCGCGCGCTTTCATTTCTTTAATAACTTCTTTAGATGTATCTTTTATTTCATCACGTACAGCATATAACGCGACAACTTTCTTATCAACGATAATTAAGTTAACTGTTTTAGCACCTTTTAATAACCTAGTACTTTCTTCTTCAAACGGATTATCTAGTTCTAAATCTTTAAGCAGTTTTAAAGATCCTATGTGAATATCTTTTTTGTTGACAGTTGCTTTGATTCCTTTTCCTTTTATTGTATTAAATTTAGAAATTTTATATGTTTTGGGTGAATCATTATCTTTTTCTACAAATTCTTTAAATGCTTGGCTTATTGGATGAGTTGATTCTTTTTCAATGGAATAGACCAAATTAATAACACCTTTATCTCCTAGATAATCTGTTACCATTGGTTCACCATTTGTTAATGTACCTGTTTTATCAAAGGCAATAGCTTCTATTTTGTTAGCTAATTCGAAGAATTCTCCACCTTTATAAAGAATATGGTTCTTGGCTGCTTTACCATTTCCAACTAATATACTAGTTGGTGTAGCCAGACCGAGTGCACAAGGACAACTAATAACTAATATGGCGACTGTTCTTGTAAACGCTGGTTCAAAAGCAAATCCTAAAATGAAAAAGTGAACAATAAAGTTAAGCACTGCAATACTAACCACAATTGGAACAAAGTACGCTGCTATTTTATCAGCGGTTCTTTGAATCGGTGGTTTTTCACTTGCCGCATCTTCTACGGTTTGAATTATTTGTGCTAACATCGTATTAGATCCAACTTTTGTTGCTTTTATCGTTATCTTTTCTCTTAAGTTAATGGTTGCACCAATAACTTTTTCATCTTTTTCTTTTAAAACAGGGATACTTTCTCCGGTAATCATTGATTCATCAACATAAGAAGATCCGTCAATAACAACCCCATCTACCGGTATTTTTTCATTTGCTAATACAACTACCTTATCATCTAAATAAACTTCATCTATATCAACCATTTGTTCTTTTCCGTCTCTAATAACGCGTGCTTCTTTAGCGCCTAAGTTAACCAGTTCTACTAAAGCATCTGTTGTTCGTTCTTTAGCAATATGTTCAATATAATTACCGATTAATACCATTGAAATTATTAATGCACTAATCTCGAAATAATAAACGGGATGTGCAACGGATGTTCCAAATAATTGTTCATATAATAAGTACATACTATAAAGGTACGCACTTGTTGTTCCCATAACAACTAAAATATCCATTCCAAGTACTTTTTTCTTAATGCCTTTGTAGGCTGCTTTATAGAAACGTTTACCAATATAAAATTGGACAACACCACTCACAATAAGTTGAAAAATACCATTCGTTAATAACTCTGGAACATAGACAAAACTAAAGAACGGAATATGAGAAAACATTGCCCAAAGGAGTGGAATACTAAATATAACAGCAACATATATTTCAATACGAAGTTTTTTACGGTAGTTTTTGTTATCATCAAGAGATTCCTCTAAGACAGGCTCATATCCGACTTCTTCAACCATATCTGCGATTTCTACGAAACTATGTTTATCTTCATCAAATGTAAAGATAACTTTTCCAGCACCAACATTAACTTTCGCATTGATGTCATCATAATTTTCAAATGTGTTCTCGATTGTTTTGGCACACATAGCACATGTCATACCATCTACTCTCATTGTTTTTTTAACCATCTAGTTCACCTCGCTAAATTGTTTACAGACGTATATGTTTTCATCTTTAACTTCTTCATGTTTTAAAAATTCTTTATAGTCTTGTTCGAGTTTAGGTTCTTTAAAACGTAATTCACGAATATGTTCAACAAAATTCTCTTGCGTTAAAAACCAATCCGTTAAAAAATAAAATCCACGTTGTTTCTCACGCCTAACATTAACAACATTCGCTTGTTTTAACCTGCCTAAATTTCGTGAAATGTTTGATTGTTTAATATGCAATACCTCTTCAAGTTCACACACACAAAGTTCATTTTCTAACAATAAACTCACAACACGTAATTTAGTCTCATTACTAATTGATTTTAATAGTTCAATACTTTCCATCAGCTCACCTCTTTTTATCTTTATAATTATATATTACACCATTGTAATATTACATGGAAGTAATATGCATAAAAAATAAAAAAAATAAGATAACGGATACCCCGTTACCTTATTCAACTGTGTAACCTTTGGTCTCAATGACACGCTTAGCTGCTGATTTGTCTCTTCCATTCAATTCAAACTCAACTGTATGTGCATCAAGGTCTACTTTAACATCTTTGAATCCATTGCTGCGCAATACTTTTTCAATTGTTTTCTTGCAATGATTGCAAGTCATATCTTTAACATTAAATTTCATCAGCTTACCTCCTAATATAGAAATAATTAAAATTAATTTCCCTCAACTATAGTATAACATACCTAAAGGTATTTCTGTTTAAAAATTAAAAAATAATTATGTTGAACTGTATATTATTATAATAATATATCTTATAAAAAAATCCTAATTAAATCCTTTCTTTTCTAAATAATAATACACCTATAAAAAATAAAAACACTTTCATATAAACCAAACTTGATAAATACCTTTTTAGTTTGTATACTACCTATTGTTTGACTTGTTTCAAAAGGAGGGTTAAAATATGATATATACCGTAGCTGTTGATTATTCAAAGTGTACAGGATGTTCACTTTGTACAATAATTTGTCCTACAGGCACATTAAAATTAGACACATCTAACAAAAAAGCTTATACTACGTCTAATGAATGTGATAATGCCTGGGGATGCATTACAGCATGTAACCAAAATGCATTAGAAATTGTGGAGGCAAACTAATGAAAATTTTAAAATCAAATACAGAGATTGAAGAAGCATTAAATAAAGAATTTATTCTTATTTTAGCTAAAACACATACATGTAGTGCCTGCAAAACGATTGAAGCACTACTCAAACAGAATGTTAACAACATTGATCAAATAGAGACTTCTGCAATATTTGTGGATGACAATGATGAATTTCGTGGGAAACATTTGATATTTAGTGTGCCAACCGTTTTAATTTTTAATAGAGGCAAAGAATTATTACGAGAATCTAGATATATCAATTATGATAAAATCACAAGATTAATAAAGATGTTTAAAGACTAAACACTGTCTTAAACATCTTTTTATTTTCTTAGATAGGTGATATAATATAAGTGATTATAAGTTGTTTCACGTGAAACATATAGGAGAGGATAGTATGAAAATAGCATTAATTGCCCACGATAAGAAAAAACCAGAAATGATGGCCTTTTGTAAGCGACACGAAGAAACACTTAAAAAACATCAATTATTTGGAACAGGTACAACCGGTCATAAAGTAATGGAAGAAACGGATTTAATAGTACATTGTTATAAATCAGGCCCACTTGGAGGCGACCAAGAAATTGGTGCCCGCGTTGCAAATGGTGATTTAGATTTAATTTTGTTTTTCAGAGATCCTCTGACAGCTCAACCACATGAGCCCGACGTGAGTGCTTTATTTAGATTGTCTGATGTATATAAGATTCCACTAGCATCAAATGTAAATACAGCTGAAATGTTTTTTAAAACGTTATAGAGAACTTAAATGTTCTCTTTTTTTATACCAAATTTATCGTATAAAAAAATGGAAAATTTCTCCATTTTAGTCATTTATTATATCTTGCTTATTAAATTGAACGATTGACAAATAAATAAAGATAAGAATCATTCCTACTGTAATTAAGATTGTAATCCATAAATTGGTAGTGTCACTTGTACTATAAATTATTCCAGATATATGTTTATTAAGTGTGTTTGGTAAATACTTAAAAATACTAAATTCGTTAAATATGTCTAAAATAACAAATAAAATATATGTCCCAAAGGTCATGAGAGCTGCGGTTAAATAAGATTTGCTAATGACACTAAACAAAAGTGTGAAAGATAATATCCAAATTACATAGAGGAAATAAAGCATCATCATTTGTAAACTGGTTAAAAATAATAGGTCTTTAAATAAAATCAAAATGTATATATCAAAAAAGATAAACCCAATAACTAATGCCATCAATAATAAAATAGCATAAGATAGTATTTTACCTAAAAGATATGTTTCACGTTTGATTGGTTTGCTGAAAATCAGTGGATAAATACCTTTTGTTTTATCCCGAATAAATACACTAATCCCTACAAATATAATAACGAATAAAACAATTTCATTAAGGTCACTTAAAAATTGTATATAGCCATAATAAATATCCGGTTCTGGAAAATCAATTACAATATCAGAATTTCCTAATAAACTTGCTAAAATCTCAGGAAGATATTTCGCAGTGAGTGGACTAATCATTCCAAATACAGCAAACAAGACAAAGAAGATTATAAATTTCTTTGTTCTTAACAGATATAAGAATTCATTTTTCAATTGATTAATCATTGTTAATCACCTCAAGAAAAATATCTTCTAATGACGCATTAACTTGTTTGAAGCCCGTAAGTTCTATCGACTCATCTATAATCATTTTTAATAGTTTATTAATTGTTAGTCCTTGTTTCAACTCAATATATACGCCCTTATCTTTTTTTACTACTGTGCTATCTATGTTTTTATTTAGTAATTTATATAGTCTATCCAACTCTTCACTAGGTTCTATGTAGACTTTCTTATTAACAAAAGCACTTTTTATACTGTCGATATCTTCTTCAAAAACAATCTTTCCATTGTGAATCAACGCAACACGATCACAGACTTTTTCAACATCTTCTAAAATGTGCGTCGAATAAAAAATCGTTTTGTCTCCTTTTAACGATAACATAATGTCTAATATGTCTTTTCTTCCTTCTGGATCCAGTGCACTCATTGGTTCATCCATAATAAGCATGTCTGGATCATGGATTAATGCTTGTGCAATTGCTAGTCGTTGTTTCATACCTCTTGAAAAAGAACTAATCTTCTTCTGCTTTGTATCCAAAGAAACAAATTCAAGCACTTTATCTATATTAGAATAGGATACATGAAATATATTACACACTTGTTTTAAATATTCTTGTGTTGTTAAATACCCCGGGAATACGGGGACATCTGGCACAAATCCAATTCTTTTTTTATAAGCTAAATCTAAAAATTCAATCGGTAAATTATCAAAATAGATAGTTCCTTCATCTTTGTGAATTAACGACAATAATATATTTATTGTCGTTGTTTTCCCCGCACCATTTTTTCCAATAAATCCATAGACTTCTCCTTTGTTAACAGTAAAGTTTATCTCGTCTAACACAGGAATATTTTCATCATACGATTTTGTTAAGTTCTCTACTTTAATCATATATCTTCCCTACCTAGTAGAAAATAAAATACCCAACCAAATGTAACTAGTCCAACAACAACTAACCAAAATGGTTTACTAATCTTTACTTGACGTTCCTCTTTTAAAATATCTACAATACCATAGATTCTAAATCCCAGTTCAATAATAATTATTGGTAATACGAGAAAAAACATTATTGGAAAATTATCCATAACTAAATTCCTCCTCTTATATCTTTTTTCGTAAAGTCACTATGGTTTTGATACCCTGTAATACCTGTAATTAAATAAAGGAGGCCCGTTATTTGATTGAAAATCATATTAAACCCACCATATATAGCTTGATATAAAAATAGTTTGTGAGCTTGTTCTTTTGTCAATTTACCTTTGATTAGTTTCGTAAAGAGAACCAGATTTACAATGAATATGATAAAAATAAGAGCTCCCCATATGACGAAGATAGTCCCTAAGACGTCAAAAATATCAACAAGATTTGGTGGCATCACCTCAGTACTATCTATCAATTGAATAAATCCTAAAATATGACCAAATACCACTCCAAGACCAAAAATAACAATTGAGACAATACCTTCAAATATTAATCCTATAATTGTCATTATTTGTTTGTTTTGATCAATTTGATAAGTTTCTTCTATCATTTTAATTTAACAGCTGTTCCATAAGCAATTATCTCAGCTGCACCTCCCATGACACTAGAGGTTTGTAGTCTAAAGCCAATAATCGCATCAGCACCTAAGTCATCTGCCTCTCTTAATAATCGTTCAGTAGCTATTTGTCTTGCTTCTGTCATCATATCAGAATAGCCTTTTATTTCACCACCAACAATTGTTTTTAAGCCTGCGAGAAAATCATGCCCAATATTTTTCGATTGTACAACTGAGCCTTTAACATATCCAAGTACTTCAGTAATTTCTTTACCTGGAATATCGTTTATCGTTACCAAATTGGTTCGATTAATCATTTTAATCCTCCTAGTAGATATTATTTTAATTATATACAATTATTTTAGCATATTTAGTTTTGATTAAAAAGTATAATTAATATATTATTTATAAACTATTATAAAGAAAAGCAAAAATTATGATAACTCTTTTGTTTTAATTAAAAATTTTATATAATAATTAACAAGAGAGACATATAGAAAGGGCTGAAAAAATGGAGAAACTTGTAAACGATTATGGTAGTAAGCTATTAGATAAAAAAGATTATTTCATCTATACTGGACTACTTTTCGTTCTTTTATTAATGGCAAGTATGGTGTATGGAAGCCGGGTATTTCTTATTGCACTCGTTGTCTACACCATAAGTTTTATAGTAGAGTATACATTTTCTAGAATCAGAGATAAAGAGTTTGGTGTTCGGTTTATCTTAACCCCAATGCTTCTAACTTTATTATTACCACCTACCATTCCATTATGGATTGCTGGTGTTGGTGCATTTTTTAGTAGTTTTTTTGGAAAAGCATTATTTGGTGGAGATAAAGGATACATTTTCTCACCAGCGGCAGTTGGTATTATCTTTATCACTATTTCTTTTCCAGCGTTCCTAAACACAATGTGGTTAGATCCGATTAGTGGTGATGTCACTACATCAATGCCAATCATTGAACTTGCTAGAGGTGGTAATTTATCCTTCGAAGCATTATTATTTGGTAAAACCGCTGGTCCCTTAGGCGTGACATATCGCTCGTTGATTATCATTATTGGAATTATGTTAGGATTGTTTAAAATAATTGATTTAAAAATAACGGCAAGTTATTTAGCTTTTTTCTTTATTTTTACCGTTATCATTAATTTCTTAGCCCCAGAAACTGCGAGAGATCCGTTCATGAGTTTATTTGTGGGAAGTTTATTATTTGGTGCATTCTTTTTAGCAACTGATCCACTTATCTCTCCGATAAGTACCAAGGGAATGATACTTTATGGCCTTGGACTTGGATTTATCACTGTGATTATCAGACACTTTGCTGCATTCCCAGAAGGTGTTGTATTCGCAGTTGTAATTATGAATGCTGTGTCACCACTTATTGATAACTTATTCGAAAAAGAGGTGGTAGCAAATGACTAATAATTTACGCGTTATTTTATTTGTTGTAATTTTAGGTGCATTTACATCTGTTTTACTTCTTAGTGCGGATAATTTTACAGAAGACCGTATTCAAGCAAATGAAGAGGCACGTTTTAAAATTGCTGTATTAGATGCACATGGTATAAGTCACAATCCAAATAATGTCCATGATGTATTTGCTGAAAAAATTGAAATAAATGAGAATGATGATTATATCTATTATGTTAATAAAGAGACAGGTAATGTTACAATCAACTTTAGAGGTGGAGGTGTTTGGGGACCTATCATTGGACTCTTAACCCTTGAAAGTGATAGAGAAACAATCTCTTATATTTCAATTTTACAACAAGAAGAAACACCTGGTTTAGGTGGTGTAGTTGCTGAAAGAAATTATCTAGACAATTATGTTGGCAAAAAATTAGTCCCTGAATTAAGAATTCTCAAATCAGGTGCTAGTGGCGAAAATGAAGTCGATTCTATTACTGGTGCAACAAGAACAAGTGAAGCATTTGAATCTATTTTAAATGAGGCATACACAACATTTCTTTCAGAAGTAGAAAGTGCAGGGGAATGATACTATGAAATTAATAAAACTTAAATATACAAAATGGTACAATATATTAAGAAATGGTATTTCTCAAAATAATCCAATTGCGATTGCCGTCCTTGGTATTTGTAGTGCATTAGCTGTTTCTAATAAAGTAGATAACGCACTTGCAATGGGACTTGGTGTAACATTCGTTATCATGGCGACTTCATTGACAATTAGTGCAATAAGAAATTTCATTCCAACACAAGTAAGAATGGTTACCTATATGGTTGTTATTTCTTCTTATGTCATTGTCGTTCAAATGTTTTTAAAAGCCTACTATCCGTTAATTGCCGCTTCGTTAGGTGCTTATGTAGGATTAATTATCACAAATTGTATTGTGATGGGCCGTCAAGAAGCTTATGCTTCTAAGAATCCTATCAGATACTCATTACTTGATGGATTTGCCAACGGTATGGGATATACACTCGTCCTAGTTGTTGTTGCACTTATCCGTGAATTACTAGCCTTTGGTACAATCTTTAATATTCGAGTTGTAAGTGATTCATGGGAAAATTGGGTTGTTATGGCGATGGCACCTGGTGGATTCTTTGTCCTTGGTATCTTAATCTGGATTATTAGGGAACTAACACATAATTATGAGACTGCGAATTAGGGGTGACTTAAATGAATGAATTAATTGAATTATTTATCGCATCAATATTAAATCATAATATTGCACTAACTTACATTTTAGGAATGTGTCCTTTAATTGCAGTTAGTACAAGTATAAGAAACGCTAAAGGAATGGGAATGGCAGTTATTTTTGTTGTTACAATCACTTCCATAATTAACTATCCCATTTATCGATTACTCGTCGCAACAAACACTGAATGGCTCAACATCTTAGTCTTTATTATCACAATCGCTGCGACAGTACAATTTTTAGAAATGTTCTTAGAGAAATTCTTTCCAGCTTTATATAACGCATTTGGACTCTTCTTACCACTAATTACAGTAAACTGTGTTGTTTTAGCTGTATCATTATTCTTTGTAACCCGTTCTTACAATTTTGTCCAAACCGTATCATTTAGTTTAGGTAGTAGTTTCGGGTGGTTTCTTGCAATAGTATTGCTTGCAGCAATCAGAGAAAAAATGTCAAAACAAAGTAATGTTCCACGAGGTCTTGCTGGTAGAGGTATCACATTTATTATTCTGGGTATTTTAGCCCTAGCTTTTATCGGATTTAGTGGCCTTGCTAGCATATAGGAGTGTGATGAAATGAATCTATTTGTACCTTTAATTATTGTTGGTGTTTTAATTGTCATTTCAATTATTTTACTACTCATTCAATCTCTTTTAGGTAGTGATGAAGAGAATAAAGTGACAATTAATGAAAAAGATGAAATTAATGATGTAGATGGAGAAACTCTTTTAAACGCACTTGCTAAAGACAAAATCTTCATCCCCAGTGCTTGTGGTGGAAAAGCTACCTGCGGATTATGTAAAGTAAAAGTAACTGAGGGTGGTGGACAATTCAAACCAACGGAAGACCCCTTTATCGACGAAAAACAAAAAGAAGAAGGTATCCGCTTATCCTGCCAAGTAAAAGTGCGTGGTAATGTCCGTGTTGAAATACCTGATGAATTACTAGATGCAAAAGAATATAAAGCTAAAGTGACTCATTTAGACGAATTAACCTATGATACAAAATTGTTAGGTGTAACATTAATAAAACCAGAGATCATGGAGTTTAGACCCGGACAATATGCACAACTTAGAGTTCCAGGTGTAGAAGCTATTCGTGCTTATTCAATCGCATCTAATCCGAAAAATAAATCAAATTTGGAATTTATTATTAGATATGTCCCTAAAGGGACCGCAACAACGTTTGTTCACAAAGCACTTGATATTGGTGATACGATTACACTAACTGGTCCATTTGGTGATTTCTTCTTACAAGAAGACTCAGATAGAAATATTATTTGTATTGCTGGTGGGAGTGGTAAAGCACCTATCCGTTCAATTCTGTCGTATCTTAGTGACAAAAATATGCCAAGAAAGGTAAAATATTTCTTTGGTGCTGTTACAGAAGAAGATCTTTATTACACAAAAGAATTTAGAGAATTAGAAGAACAATACAGTAATTTTAAATACATTCCGTGTCTAAGTAATCCCAAAGAAGATACCAATTGGACAGGAGATGTAGGTCTTGTTACGGACGTTGTTAGAAAACATATGAAAGACTTAAGTGAACACGAAGCCTATCTTTGTGGTTCACCTGGTATGATTGACGCTTGCATTAATGTACTTGATGATTTAAATATGCCAGAGGAACAAATCTTTTACGATAAATTTTCATAAAAAAAATAAGATGTTTGATTACGTTCAAGTAATCAAACATCTTTTCTTATCCAATATACAAATCTTTGATATATGCTCGTTCAGGATGATTAGGGTTTACAATTAAATTATCTTCAGTCATTTCATCAATTTTACCTCTGAGAAACGGTCCTGCAAGTAAATAATAGTTTTTATTATAGTCTTTACCTTGGTAAGTATATTTTACATTATAACGTAAATTACCTCGTTGAGAATGCATAATTTTTATATCACCTGTTATAATATTTTCTCGTGCTTCAGCAATGCTTTTCCTTACATGTCGAACACGTAAAAACATTAACAATGTAATACCCACTTCTAAAATAATAGCAACTGTTAAAATAGCTGGTTCAATAAATATCGCTGCCGCAAAAATAATTGTTGAAAAAATGAATAAAATAAACATCATAGAAGACAAATAATCATATCTTAAAACTTTACGAATCTTTGGTTTCATAGTATCACTCCTTACTATATTATATCACTATTTTTATTAATTTTATATTTTATTTTGAAGCAAACCATAAAAACGCTATAATAAGTACAGGAGGTTATCATGAAATTTAAAGACTATAAATACAAAAGACCAGATTTAGAAGTTTACATTAAAGCAGTAAAAGCACTACTTGAAGAAATTGGTGTAGGCGAAGACTATGAGACAGAGAAAATTGCAATTGAACAACTTTTTAAACAAACAGACTATTTAGATTCAATGGCAACACTTGTTTCAATTAGAAACAGCCTAGATACCAATGATGAGTTTTACGAGCAAGAAAAAGAGTTCTTTGATGAAAACTTACCAAGACTACAAGAATACAATCAACAATTTAAAAAGAAATTATTAAACTCAACACACAGAAAACAACTAGAAAAAGATTTTGGAACACTTGTTTTTAAGAAAGCCGAATTAAAACAAAAAACGTTTGATAAAAAAATAATTCCTGAATTACAGAAAGAGAATAAGTTATCAACAAAATATTCTAAATTAATTGCTTCAGCGAAAATTTCATTCAAAGGTGACACTTATAATTTAAGTCAAATGGGTCGTTTCATTAAAGATACAGATCGTGATGTGCGAAAAGAAGCACAATTTGCCGTTAGTGACTTTTTTGAAAAGCATGAAGATGATTTTGATACCATCTATGATGATTTAGTAAAAACAAGAGCTAAGATAGCTGATAAACTTGGATACGATTCATTCACACAACTTGCTTATGATCGTTTAGGACGATCAGATTACGATAAAGACAATGTGAAAAATTATCGTGATCAAGTTTATGAAGAAGTTGTCCCACTCGCTGGTGAATTAACTGAACGAAAAGGTAAACGATTAGACATTAAACACATGAAATCACATGATCTTCCACTTAATTTTTTAAGTGGTAACCCCACTCCAAAAGGCGATAGAGATCAACAAGTTTTAAATGCTAAAAAGATGTATGCTGAGATGTCACCTAAAACAGAAGAGTTTTTTAACTTTATGTTAGAACATGATCTACTAGATTTAGAAGCTAAAGAAGGCAAAACAGCTGGTGGTTATTGCACCTATATTCCCGAATATAATTCGCCATTTATATTTGCTAACTTTAACGGAACCAGTGATGATGTTGATGTATTAACACATGAGGCGGGTCATGCATTCCAAATTTACTCAAGTAGAAAATTTATTCCTGATTACCGTATTCCGACTCTTGAAGCTGCCGAAATACACTCTATGAGTATGGAATTTCTTGCTTGGCCATGGATTAATTCTTTCTTTAAAGAAGATACTGATAAATACAAATTTTATCATATCGCAAGAGCAGTTACCTTTTTACCTTATGGTGTAGCAGTAGATGAATTCCAACATGAAATCTACAAAAACCCAGAGATGTCTAAAGATGACCGAAAAAAACTTTGGCGTAAAGTAGAGAAAAAATATTTACCTTACAAAGATTATGGAGATGACACATTCTTAGAAAAAGGAACTTATTGGTACCGTCAAGGACATATTTATAGTGTTCCCTTTTATTACATAGACTATACTCTAGCACAAGTTGTTGCATTCCAATTTTGGGTTCTTAGTCAAAAAGACCACAAAAAAGCATTAGAAAGATATATTAAATTATGTCAATTAGGTGGATCTAGAAGTTTTGTCAATCTAATCAAAGAAGCAGGACTGAAAAATCCATTCAAAAAAGGAACAATCACAGATATTATTACTCCTATTAATGATTATTTAGATAATATTGATGATACAAACCTATAATTTAATCAAAAAAAACTGGAATTTAAAGAGAATTCCAGTTTTATTATTTTGTTGGCGGAGGAGAGGAGATTTGAACTCCCGCGCCGCTATGAACGACCTACTAGCTTTCCAAGCCAGCCCCTTCAGCCACTTGGGTACTCCTCCACTACGATTACTACTTTTTAACGACTAATTTAAGAAATTGATCACTATCTTCAGTTAGATGATACATATCAGAACCATTTTTATCTAATAAATACTTTAATGGTTTATCTGTGTAAGGTAATTTAATTTGTAATAACTTATTTACCTCTTTTATAGGCTTATCTTTATTAATTAAATAAGTAAATGAATTTATATTAATAAATCCATCTTCAATATAGTCATGTTCATCATAAATTTCTCCAACTAGTTCTTCTAAAATATCTTCAAGCGTCACAACACCTAAAAACTCATTCGCTTCATTTACAATAATAGCCATATGTTGTTTTTGGGTTCTTAATCGTTGAAATAAATAATTTATTTTAACATAACTAAATGAAAAATACGCATCATGAACTATGTCTTCTACAACTGTTTTATTAACATCCTTTTCTTTATATGCTTTCATAAGATCCTTAGTTAATAATACACCTATTACATTGTCTTTATCTTTATCAAATATTGGTACTCTCGAATATCCGGATTGTATTATTAAATCATACGCCTCTTTTAAAGACGTATCAGCACTTAACATCTCAAGTTTATCTTTGGGTGTCATAATCATTTTTACCGTAATATCATCAAATCTGAAAATATGTTCTAACATTTCTTTTTCATCTTGATTGTAAAGGCCTTCTAAATGTCCATAAAGAATTAATTCTTTAATCTCAGTTTCTGATATTCTAGAGGAATCTGGTTTCATTTTTATACCAAGCACCTTAAGAACACCGTTTGTAGAAACGGTCAATAACCAAACAAATGGTGTTGTCATTTTCATTGTTACAAATACAACGTAACTAGCAATTAATGAAAACTTCTTAGGATATTGAAGCGCAATCTTTTTAGGGACTAACTCTCCGAGCACCAAACTAAAATAAGACAGTATCACAGTAATGATAACAACGGCTATTTCAAGGGATAAATTAATTCCCATACCACCTAAAAAATTAACTAAAGATAATCCTAATTTTGATCCAGCAAACGCACTAGATAAAAATCCAGCGAACGTAATAGCAACTTGTATTGTTGATAGATACTTAACTGAATTTCCTTTAATTTTCCTAAGTATTTTAGCCTGTTTTTTATGTGTTTTATCCAGCTGATGTAAATCCGCTTTGCTCAAAGAGACTAATGCCATCTCACTTGCCGCAAAAAATCCATTAACTCCAATTAAAAATACAATAAATAATAATACAAATACCATTTAGATCACCACCATAATCACTTGCTATTATATCAGTAAAACACTTGTTAAACAAATACATTTTGTTTGTAATACAACCCCTAAACCATTATAATATATACTGGTTAATCAAAAGGAGGATTCAATGAATACTAGAAAAATTACATACACAGCACTCTTTGTTGCTATTGGTATTGTTTTGCCACAGGCAATTCATCTACTAGGTGGTCCTGGATTAGGGGCTATTTTACTCCCAATGCATCTCCCTGTTTTTATTGGAGCAATGTTACTTGGACCTATCGCTGGACTTATCATCGCAATCATAAGTGTCAGTGTTGGTATAATGCTGGGAATGCCACCATTACTAATAGGAATTTATATGCTATTTGAATTAGGTATCTATGGTTTAGTTTCCGGATATTTATACAAAGTTAAGAATTTCAACCTTATTACAAGTTATTTAATCGCTAAGATCAGTGGAATGGCTGTTAGTTTAATTATTATTAATTTAATGATTAGATTTTTCGGTGCAACATTCCCCGCAGTATTTGGTTCTATCGGAATGTTTTTATCAGGTGTTCCAGGAATTGTGATGCAAGTTATATTAATTCCTATCTTGATTGTTACACTTGAGAAGTATCAAAGAGACTTAATTTAATATGAATCAATTTTTAAAAGAGTTAAAACAAAGCAAAGAATTAACATGTCTAATTGTAAAAAATACCACGATACTTTTTAAATCAACTGCTAAGGGTGTCAAACCCCTAATGGATTATTATCAATCACCCGATAAACAAAAAGATGTAATTGTGTATGATAAGATTATGGGACGTGGTGCTGTTATATTATCAGTATTAATAAATGCGAAGAAGATTGTCACTCCTATAATTAGTGATAGTGCATTGAAACTAGCAAAACATCACAATCTAGAGGTGTTTTACGAACAAAATGTTCCTTACATCATAAACAGAAACAACGATGGCAGATGCCCAATTGAAACAAGTGTATTGAACATAAAAAATCCACAACACGGATATGAAGTTATATTAGAAACATTGAAAAAATTGAAGGAGGCACAAAAGCATGGACTACAAAAGACTTAAACGATTCAACAAGAAAATCAGTCGTATTGGGTTTGGTGCATGGCAATTAGGAAATACAAAAGAGTTTAGTGACATGACTAAAGAAGAAGGTCTTAAACTCGTAAAAAAAGCGATTGATAAAGGAATCACATTTTTTGATACAGCGCCAAATTATGCTCAAGGTCGTAGTGAAGAAATTCTAGGTGAAGCACTAAAAGGGTATGAAGACACCGTCTTCATTAATACTAAAGTTGGTCATGATCATGAAGGTAACACTGATTTTTCATTACCTGCTATCACAAACTCAATCAACCGAAGCTTAAAAGTGTTAAATCGTTCATATTTAGATTCTGTGATTTTACACAATCCTAGTCACGATATCTTACGTGGTGAAACAACACACTACAAACAACTAGAAGAACTCAAAAAACAAGGATTAATTAAAGGGTATGGTGTCAGTATTGACACACCAGAAGAAATAGAAATGGTTCTTAAAAATAGCAATGTTGATACGATTGAACTAATGTTTAATATCATACATCAATCACCAAAAGCATTGTTTGACAAAATAAAAGAACGTGATATTTTACTTGTTATTAAAGTCCCACTTGATTCAGGATGGCTAACAGGAAAATATGACGAAACAGCGACATTTACTGGCATTAGATCAAGATGGAGTAAAAAAGACATAGAAACTAGAAGTGAGATTATTGATGATATCAAATCAATTGTAAAAGAAGATAACTTAGTTCCAATTGCTATTTCCTTTATTCTATCATTTGATGCAGTTACAACTGTCATCCCTGGTGTTAGAAATGAAAAACAACTTAATTCTAATGTGGCTGCTGGTGATTACGAACTAACAGATGACTTAAAACAGCAACTTGTAAAACTATATGAAGAAAAAATTAAAGATTTAGATACCCCTTGGTAAAAAGATATAAATTAAAAGAAGATGTCGAAATGACATCTTCTTTTAAAATAACAGGAGAATTATTATATTAAATTTAACCCTACATTGAAGGCTTTAATATTAATATCTATATATTTTTCTTTGACATTTTCTTTAATTACTTTTTC
>JAIPGF010000029.1 GCA_021736205.1 Candidatus Izemoplasma sp. | reverse complement strand
CTTCTTATTCTCCTTTGTTTTTAGGGGGAGGGCAGGAAAAAAGTATTTTATCAATAACTTTTCACCGGAATGTTTGACAAATCTACACTGTGCATTTACGTGAATCTGGATGAGATGTCATATATCTATTGTAAATGCATAGTGTATAAGACTCATTTAAAAATTTGATTCTTGTAATCTAATCCCATAATTAATATAATAATATATGTACTATCTCAATATAAATTTCGTATAACTATTGAACTAACTAAAGGAGAAAAAATATGCCTATAATTACCGATATTAAAACCATATTAACGGCACCTGAAAATGTCAACTTAATTATTGTTAAAGTTGAAACTGACCAAAAAGGTCTATATGGTCTTGGATGTGCTACATTCGCATATCGTGAACTTGCTGTTAAAAGTATGATTGAAAATTATTTAAAACCCTTATTACTCAATAGAAATGTGCATAAAATTGAAGACTTATGGCATTTGATGCATAACAATGGCTACTGGAGAAACGGTGGTATTACAAATAATGCTATATCTGGTATTGATATGGCTTTATGGGATATTAAAGGTAAAATAGCCGGATTACCCGTGTATGAATTATTAGGTGGTAAATCACGTGAAGGTATTCCTTTTTATCAACATGTCAATGGTAAATCATTATCTGATAT
The DNA here is from genome assembly GCA_021736205.1 of Candidatus Izemoplasma sp. Classification (GTDB taxonomy): domain Bacteria; phylum Bacillota_I; class Bacilli_A; order Izemoplasmatales; family Izemoplasmataceae; genus JAIPGF01. Next base: position 17,736 of record JAIPGF010000029.1, on the reverse strand, counting down.
TGTAAGTAAGGTAGAAGCGTTAAAAAAACAAAATGTCAAACATATTCGTATTCAATGGGGACTGTATGGTGGAATATCAAAAAATCTTAACATACCTCCTAATTCAGAACCAGGCGTTTATTTAAGTCCAACTCAATATATATTAGACACAATTAACATGTTTAAACATGTTCGTGAACAATGTGGCGATGAAATTGAACTTATTCATGATATTCATGAGCGCTTAATGCCCTCAGAAACAATTTATCTAGCCAAACAACTTGAGAAATATCGATTATTTTATTTAGAGGATCCTTTTCCATTAGAACAAGGAGATTGGTTAGAAAAATTAAAAGCACAGTCAGCAACGCCTATTGCCGCTGGTGAATTGTTTAGTAATCCAAGTGAATGGACATCATTAATCAAGAATCGCTATATTGATTTTATTCGTGTTCATATCAGTCAAATTGGTGGATTTACACCCGCGCGAAAACTCGCTATATTTGCTGAACAATTTAATGTTCGTACAGCCTGGCATGGACCTAATGATGTCTCTCCAGTTGGACATGCTGCAAATGTCCATCTAAGTTTAAATTCTCACAATTTCGGTATTTTAGAATGGTGTGGATTTTCTGATATCATGTATGAAATTTTTCCAGGTATGCCCTATGTTAAAGATGGCTATATCTATACAAACGACAAACCAGGTTTTGGTATTGACATTAACGAAGAACTCGCCAAAAAATATCCTATTAAAACAAAAGTAACAAAATGGACACAAACAAGACTCCCAGATGGTACACTGGTAAATCCCTGAAAGGTGGATAAAAAATGGAAAAGACGGCATTTATAACAGGCGCAAGTAGAGGTATTGGACGAGGTATTGCTTTACGACTCGCTAAAGAAGGATATGATATAGCTTTTACTTATCATTCCAAACAAGAAGAAGCAAAGTCACTACAAAATACGATTGAAAAAATGGACCGAAAATGTTTTTTCTATCAAGCAAATTTACAAGATAAAGATGCACCAATAAAAGTGACAAAACAAGTTATTGAAGACTTAGGTAAAATTGATGTTTTAATATGTAATGCTGGTAAAACAAAGTTCACAAGTATACGTTCGTTAGAAACTGATCTAATAGATTTTCTTTATCATTTAAATTATCGTAGTTATCTTCTTTGCACCAAAACAGCTGTTAATCATATGATTGAACAAAACATAAAAGGTCGTATTATTTATATCTCTTCAACCAGAGGGACACGAGCTTATGCCAATGATGCTGTTTACGGATCATTAAAAGCAGGACTAAACCGACTTGTTCAATCCTTAGCAATTGAACTATCAGAATTTGATATTACTGTTAATTCAGTTGCACCTGGTGCTATTTCTGTTAGAGGCGATAACTCCGATGAAGCACTACGAAGTGGACACATCAGTAATCTAGTTCCCTTAAAACGTAAAGGAAAGCCAGCAGACGTCGCTGGTCTTGTAAATTATCTTGTTTCTGATGAAGCTTCATATATTACCGGTGAAACCATCAAAATTGATGGTGGGCTAATTTTATACGGTCCTAACGAAAATCCTAATGGAGGTTTATTCTAATGAAAGTAACTATTTTAGCAACTGATTTAAAATTTCCTGAAGGTCCCGTTGTGACAAATAATGGTAATATTTATTTTGTGGAACTTCTAGGTGGAGCAATTACACAATATAATCGTGATTCCCAATCTCTCTCTAGATTCAACGTTGGCGGGGCACCGAATGGTATGATGGTAAAAGATGATAACACCTTGCTATTTTGTGACTCAAAACAACATTCTATCCGCTCTCTTGATTTAAAAACAGGCGACACAGAAACACTTGTTGATACAATAAATGGTGAACCATTTCGGGCACCGAATGATTTAATTCAAGATTCTGATGGAAATATTCTGTTTACTTGTCCTGGTGGATCACAAAAAGAACCTATTGGCTATATATGTGCCCTTAATAAAGACAATGAAGTATCAATCATTGCTGATAAAATGTATTTCCCAAATGGTCTTGTATTATTAAATAATGAAAAGCAAATTATCATCAATGAATCTTGGCAACATAGGCTAATTATTGGCGATTGGAATAAAGAAACACTAACAATAGAACATCTAAAGCCTTTTTATGAAATTGGTGGTGATGCAGAACCTGATGGTCTTGCATTATCAAAGGATGAAGAGATATATGCAGCTGTTTTTAATACGGGTAAAATTTGGCATTTTGATAAAACTGGTACGTTATTAGATCAAATTAAGTTACCAGGTAACTCACCAACAAATTTATGTTTTGATGAAATAGGAGATCTCGGTATTATAGTGACAGAAGCTGAAAAAGGATTGCTTTTGTCAATTAAATAATCCATGAACTTATAAAGACATAAAAAAACAAGACACTTTTCAAAAAGTGTCTTGTTTTTTCTATATTTAAATAGGTATTTTATCGTTTTACTCGCCCTGATTTATCGCCATTTTTCAGTTGTTCAACTTCAGAAACTATAACCAGATTCTGATCACCTTTAATCGTATGTTTCAACGCACTTGCTGCTGTTGCAAATTCAATGGCTTCTCGCATGGTGTCTTTGTTTAACATCCCATAGATAAATCCAGCAGAAAAGCTATCACCAGCTCCAACGCGGTCAACAATTGGAATAATATCATATTCACTACTTTCAATAAATTCTTTACCATCATACATAAGGGCATGCCATTTATTATGACTAGCACTCAAACTTTCTCGTAATGTCGTGACTGCAACTTTAAAATCGAAGTCTTCAACCATTTTTTTAAGGGTCTCTTTATAATCTGACATCACTAATTTACCAGAAGAAACATCAGTTGAACTGTGCGAATAACCAAGAATATTTTTTGCATCTTCTTCATTTCCAATACACACATCAACATAGGTCATTAACGATTTCATAACCTTCTGTGCTTTTTTGGTCGACCATAGTTTTTTACGATAATTTAAATCAACGCTAATTGTAACATTGTGCTTTTTAGCAACCTGGCATGCTTTTAATACTAAGTTGCTTGCTGCATCACTTAAAGCAGGCGTTATCCCGCTCCAATGAAACCATGTAGCATCTTTAAATATCTCTTCAAAATCAAAGTCTTCAACATTTGCTTCGCTTATAGCGCTGTTTTGACGATCATAGATAACTTGACTAGGTCGCATACTTACGCCTGATTCTAAATAATATATACCTAATCTCTTACCACCTAGTGCCATATAATCAGTCTGTACGCCATAATGTTTTAAATGGTTTATAGCTGCCTGCCCGATAGCATGGTCAGGAACTTTAGATACAAAATAAGATGCTTGATTAAACATTGCTAAACTAACTGCTACGTTAGCCTCACCACCGCCATAAACCACATCTAAATTATTTGCTTGAATAAACCGTTGATGATTGTTTGGAGATAATCTCAGCATAATCTCACCGAATGTAATTATTTTTGACATTTCTACACACCCTTAATTTTGTTTTTAAACTTTCTCGCAACATTACTAACCGTTTCATTATCGTCTTTTACATAGTATTTTGTTAGTGCACTTCCAATACCAACACAATCAGCACCATTTTTTAGCCAATCTTGTATGTTGTCAATATCAACACCACCTGTAACCATAACCTTAATATCAGGAAGTGGTCCTTTAATACTTTTAATAAAGTTAAAATCGAAATGATTCCCTGGGAAAAGTTTAATGACCTTAACATGATGTTTCATTGCTTTCATTATTTCAGTAACAGTCATACAACCGGGTAAATAGGGAATATTTTGCGTATAACAATAATCTGCGCTTTGTTCATCAAACCCAGGTGATACAATGTACTTAGCGCCGTTTTTAATAGCTTTTTTACACATATCAATATTTAATACAGTCCCCGCTCCAAGTAATACATCTTGATCTAATTCATTACTTAGTTGTAAAATCACTTCTTCTGCTTCAGGTATGGTAAATGTAATTTCAATGGATTTTATACCACCTGCTACAATGAATTTTGCCAACTGAATAGCTATTTCTTTATTTTTTGCTCTAACAACAGATATCAGTTTTTCTTCAATTAATTTTTGTGTCATTTCCATTATTAATCACCTTTAGTAGTTTAGTTTAAGTACTTAAATATCTATTTTTATTTTAAACCATTAACTACAAAACTACAATGCCACTTTTCTAAAATCGAGACTGAAATTCATTCTATTATTAAAATAATAGGTTTTAAATTTAAGGTATGCGTGTGTTAGCACTACACTTGACTAAATTATAAATTTTTATGTGTAAAACATATATTTATATTTTGTTAAAGTATCTTAAAATAATTATTTGTTTATATATAAGCCTAATTTTCTATCTATATAATATCTAACAATAAGAAAAAGGAATCATTTTTTTCAAAATGATCCCCCTAAATTTCTTTTTCCTTGAAAACACTAAGCCTTTTATGATGATAACTTAGTTCCGCAACTTCCGCAAAATCTTGTCCCAGCACTATTTTTTGCGCCACATTTTGGACATTTAATCATATCAAGAGAAGTTCCGCAATTATTACAAAATTTTCCTTCTCCTGCAGGCTTATTACACACTGGACACAATGTTTGGTGCTTTCAATTTCACCATCAAAAACTTGAGTGTTTTGTGCTTTTTTCTTAATATCATCAGCTGCTTTTGCTGCCTTAGCTGCAGCTACCTCCACGTTAACACGTGGTGCACACACAATACAAAGACCTTCTTGTTCGTTCCAGTCATTTTCACAAACCCATTTCGTACATTTAGGACATCGATGAAAATGCTTTTTCGCTTCATTTTGAGCTAACTCAAAAGCTTTTTCATGTTCTTTATGCCATTTGGCAGATTTTCCAACATGTGTTCCAGAAATTGCATCTGCTCCTCTTCTAGCTGAATAGCTTGCTCGATATTTGCCAAAAAGCGACAAAATTTAAGCGAACAATTGTGAAAGTGTTCTTATTATTGCAGATCTCTTTGCTGATTTTGATTCAATGAACTCTGTTTTATACCCTTCTTTACAATTATCACAAAAAAAGGTAAAAGGTATATTACTAAAATGACTATGTTTTAATAAAAAAAAGTATAAATTATATCAAACTCTTCAGCTATTATAAGCATTTGAAAAATATTAATCAGTATCCCTACAAATAATTTCCACTTCAACTATATTTTCAAAAGTATCTTGGTCTCCAAATGTTGAAACTACTTTATAATCAAATGACCCATCTTCATTCTCTTCAATAGGTGTATAATTAGCAACATTAGTCATAGGAATAAGTGTTCCTTCCTCTAAATAAAAGGACATATCAACAGGACCCTCACATTCATCTTCAACATAAATCTTCTGATTAAGAGAGTTATTGCTACAACCAACTAAAAATATAAAAATAATAATAACAAAGACTAATTTCCCCTTCATCATAAACGCCTCCTTCTTGTCTATATTGTATATCAAATACATCTTCCCTTCAAGCTGTCTAAATTTAATTCATTTAATTCACTTAATTCACCAACCATAAATGTATTCTCAATGACTTTTTTAGGATCAACTGTGTTTATTCTGTTGGTGAATTTGTTATTATGGATGGAGACTAAAACATCATTTATCTTGTTAAAAAAATGATATTTTCCTTAGACTTTCGTATTAGTGAAACTAAAGAGATAACAGGATTAGATTTGCTTGAACATGATCTAGAAAGTAGTTATCCAGACTTCGAATTTAAAAAACCGATCATCACAAATTAAGTATAAAACAAGCCAAATAGTTTTCTTATCGCCTAATATATTACTAAACAAACCCTACTCATCATGATACAATTAATTTATAATCGTTATAACTACTAATTGGAGTGAGGTATATGAAAAGTAATAAAAAAACGATGATTAATGAACAATTAATTAAGCGTGGAATCCATGATCAAAAACTTATTGACGCTTTTAAAAAGGTTCCTAGAGAAGCCTTTTTAGAGGATGATCTTAAACAATATGCTTATGTGGATTCACCATTAACCATTGGTAATAATCAAACGATTTCGCAACCCTATATGGTTGCCTATATGTCAGAAGCCCTTGATTTAAAAAATACTGATAAGGTATTAGAAATAGGAACAGGCTCTGGCTATCAAACTGCGATTTTAGCAGAACTTGTTAATGAAGTATACACCATAGAAAGAATCAAGAATTTGAGTGATAAAGCCCAAACTGTATTACACTCAATGAATTATGACAATATCCATTTTATTATTGGTAATGGCACAAAGGGTTATAAAGACGTAGCGCCCTATGACAAGACTATTGTTACGGCTGCCGCAACAGACGTTCCTCATGCTTTGTTTAATCAACTCGCTAATAATGGTAAACTTATTATGCCCGTTGGTGAACGCTTTATCCAAGATTTAATGCTTTATGAGAAAAAAGACGATACCCTTTATAAGTCCAATCTTGGTGGGTGCCGTTTCGTTCCGTTAATCAACCATTAATAAAAAAATGGTATTCGCAGAATTTACGAATACCTTTTTTTATTAGTCTTACATTTTTTCAAGCTTTTAATTTTGATTCATCCAGTTATTTAAAATAATTTTGTATCTCTCTTTAAGAACGTAAAAAATTACTTTAATCATTAAAACACCAACACTTTTAATAAGTGATATCACTACAAAAAAAGAGAACACTTATCAATGTCCTCTTTAAATAATTAGGAGTAATCACCTTATACTCCTACCGATTTTATTACTTTCTTGCCATCTTGTAAAACGACCTCTGCTCTCCAAATCCTATCGTCTGATTTAACTTCCCATGGTTGTTGTATCCAGGTTGTTTCACGGTATAAAAAGAATGGTTCATCATAACTTCTATATATAAACTTTCCATTTCTATAGTAATTCACGTAATTAATCTTTTCCGGATATTCTGCCGCAAGACGTATCCAGCGTTTTCCCTGCGATTTTGTATGAGGTTCAAGACCTTGTAAGTAAAACTGTTCTTCTAAAGGTAATTCTTTTAGCTTTATACCTATACGCTTTGCCATTCTACGAGCAAAAAAGAAATCTTGTCCTTTTGTAATACTCCAGTCACAAGGTGGTTCTTGTTTGGTGAAGTTATCATAATGCCCCCAGGAAGTGTGCGTTAGATGAGCAATTTCTAATCGTGATATGCAAGGTGAGTCTTCATTACAAAGTATCGGCTTATTAGGAGACATCTTTTGCACTCTTAAAAGAAAATCATAATACTCTCCTCTTGTAAGTCCATTCCCATGAACAAGAACAACATCACTGACGTCTACGACTTCTTTATCTATTAAACCTCCACCACCGCTACTCCCGACAAGCATACCTCCTGATTCTTTTCTGATAAGATTTATCAACTTCTTCATGCTTTTAGGGTCCTTTATAATTGGTAAATCATCCCACATATCAATATTATACTCATTAGCTACATCAATAATAATATTGGTATAGTTTCCTTTCTTAAGAAAGTTAGCCGCACATTTTAATGCAGACACAATAGCATCCTCATTCTTTAAGCGTAATGCTTGTGCCCAATACAATATATTAACAATGACAACCATTCCTAATCTGTCTGCGGCTTGAATAATTTTATCTAACCGCTTTGCGTATGCTTCATCAAATTTCATACCATCAGAACTAAAGGGATTGTTATCAATTGTTTTAACATCGGTAGTAAACACTGGCATACCACCCTGAATTCCAACTGTTACAGCTCGTAACCCATGATTATACCACTCTGGTAAAGCAGCAATAAAATCATCAGTATTGGCATCTGCATCAAATATTTTATTAAATCTATTAAATCGTTCTCTATTAAATTTATCATCAAATATCCCTTGAATAAAACGTGCATTCATTAATAAACCTTTCGAACTAGAATTCCCTTCTATTTCTTCATATACGAGTTTATCATTAATGCAAAAATCTCTACCTTTAATACTTAACTTTGTTTTTCCCATAAAAATCATCCTTTTTTCTTGTATGCAGCCATTTTTCATAATCTTTTATGTCCAAGTTTTTGGTGCAGTTCACACTTTGTAATGAAACTTATTACAACATATTAAGACAATCATAACGTAATATGAAATGACTACTGCTTTATCTCAACTATACTAAAAACTGAAAAGACATCATGGCTTCCACCAATCATTCTTGTTTCTGCGATATACAATGTTTCCTCATCAATAAATATTGTTAATCCCACAGATGTACCACCACTATAAATATCATATCGATAATCAAAAGCATCAAAAACGCCATCAAAATCAAGACTAATCGTACCATCGAAATCTTTATTAACATTCTCTTTTCTAAATTCAATCTTAGTATAGGTTCTTGTTTCTTCATCATTACCATAATATACAATCTGATCTTCTGAAAACTCAATATAGATTAACGCCCCATATAGATCTGGATAAGCCTCCAATGTACTAGATGAATATGGCGCAAGATATATACACTCAACATAATGATATACTCCCTCTAAATCATCAACAATATTATTATCTTTTTGAGAACAACCACTAAGAAAAAATATAACCATCAACAAAACTATTAGTATCTTTTTTTTCATTTTAATTTCCCTCTTCAAACTAAATCAAATAACCAAATATAATTAATCTATCGTTATTCTATGCTTATCAGCCAAAAATAGCATCCATATACCCACACCTATAAAGACAAGTATTATAGTATAAGTTAATAAACTATGATTAAATATGAATCGTAACCCAATAGTTGCACTTGCGTTGATTGAAGCATGAAACAAAATAACAAGTAGTAAACTATCTGTTTTAGCATAAAGCCATGTCAGAAATGTACTAAACATGATAGCACCAAGCATAAATGGTAGAAACGCAAAGTCAGAATGAGACACTTCCTCAATAAAAAATAGTGGAATATGCCAAAATCCCCAAATAACACCAATAATGACTCCGGTTGATATTAGTCTTTTTTGTTTTATAACTTCTTCTTGTAAGAACCCTCGCCAACCAATCTCTTCTATTCCACCAAAAATAATCGATGAGCATAAAATGAAAATATAAAAATAAAACGGAACACTTGAATCAAATTCATGTTTTGTAAATACCATACGCAACAGTTGATAACTACCTGCTAATAATATAGGAGTTCCAATTGCAACCCCCCATATAAAAAAAGAATGTCGATAAGAAAATAGTCTGCGTTTAAAAGCTTTTATTTTACTACCATCAGGGTGTCTAACTATAAAGATAATTGCAAAAATAGTTGGACTACTTCCCCCTAAAATAAATAATAATTGTCCAATAATCGACTGGAACTCAATATAGTTTTGACTTGATAAAAATGCGAGTAATCCATGTGACAGGTATGTTAGAGTGAATGTTAAAAACAAATACCACATAATTCGTCTCATAAGTTCTCCCTTTTATGATTTTTTTCATATAGTTTATCTTATTCATTACATACTAAACAGGTATTGTCGTCTGTCTACCATCTATTTAATTATACAATATCTACATCTATTCGGAAAGAAATATAAATTTATTGTAGATAACTAATATCTTAATCAAGTTTTACATATTTAAAACAGCTTTGTAATGATGTTCATATCATTAGTTACCATTATTTGTGATATGGCTCGAAGTAACGAAAGAAGTTGCAATTTGTCATTCTTTATTGATCGAATTAAAAAGTCTATGTATCATGTGTACACTCCCCCACTTAATTGATACTCAATTTGAAGAAGGGGTTTTCTTGAACAAACTAGATAAATATCTTTCTTAACTGCATCATAAACGATACTAACATCAAATTACTTAGTCATGTCTGATTCGCAAGTTTATATTTCAATTTCACTTACCAGCAATTTAGAGAAACATTCCATTTTCAATTTGGACAAATGGTAAAAATGAAAAATGGGAATCATAATGCAACATTTAAACTGAATTTCCACATCACTCTATATTTCCTTGTAATATCGCTTCGTTATTAGTATATTTATAACGAAAGAATAATGTTAAATATAATCGGAGGTCTATATGTTTAAAGTAATTAAGAAAAGAAGGTCTATAAGAAGTTATGAAAAAAAGACTTTATCAGAAAATGATTTAAACAAAACCAAAGAAATTCTAGAGTTTGTCGAAAAAAAACAAGGTCCATTTAACCATCGAGTTAAATTTTTCTATGTTGATAATAAAAACACCGATGGTAGAAAAATTGGTACTTATGGATTTATTAAAAATGCTCCAGCATTTATTGCTGGTGTCGTTAAAAATACCAAAGAAGGTATGATTGACTATGGTTTCTTATTTGAAAAAGTGATTCTTCATTTAACGGAGGCTGGTTTAGGAACCGTTTGGTTAGGTGGAACCTTTAGTAGAGATGATTTCGATGTTGACACCAATGATGATGAAATCATTGCGGCTGTATCTCCTGTTGGTTATTCAACAGCAAAGCAATCTATTAGAGAAAAGGTTATTCGTGGGTTTGCAAAAGCAGATAAAAGAAAACCCTTTGATGAACTATTCTTCTTAGGCAAAAATTTAACTTCTATAGATGACAAACATAAATATTACAAATATTTACAAGCTGTACAAGTTGGACCAAGTGCTTCTAACAAACAACCATGGCGAATTGTATTATTAGATGATACATTCCATTTATACTTAAACCGTACAAAAGGGTATGGTGATAAACTAATTATGGATATCCAAGCCATTGATATGGGGATCGCCCTGTCACACTTATATTTGACTCTAAAAGCAGATAATCATTCACCAATGTTTTCAAAAGACAAACAAATGAATTTAAAAGACTGTGAATATATCATAAGCATTAAGATAAACGAAGCATAACCTTTAAGTTAAGGTTATGTTTTTTTCTTTGTTTATTAAAATTACACATTTATCCATAAGGTTTTAAAAAATATAATTTTTAAAACACTAAAATCCACATCTTTGGTGGAACGTTTTGTGATTCTCAATAATGAAGACAATAAATACTATGATTACTATTAGCATAATAAAAGCTCCTAATTTCTTAGAAACTTAATCACAATTCATATTTTTAATGGTCTTTATATCTTTATTTGTTAATGTAAAATCGAAAACATCGATATTTAGAAATTGATGTTGCTTACTATGCGATTTAGGAATCACTACTAAACCTTGATTGATTTGATAATTTAAAATAATTTGGCTCCATGATTTCTTATACGGTTTAGATAATTCTATAAGTTTATCTTTCGTTTTAGCATCTAATTTAGCAAGTGATTGATATGCTTCAGGAATAATATCATTTGCTTTACAAAAATCAATTAATGATAGTTGGTGCTTACCCGGATAGGATTGGAACTGATTGAGTACTGGTTTAATATTAGCATGTTTAATCAAATATGATAATTGGTCTTCATTAAAATTGGATACACCAATCGATTTTATAAGACCTCTATCAACAAATGACTCTAATACCCGCCAAACTCGTAAGTTATCTTCGTTTGTTTCAAGTGGAAAGTGTATTAAATAAAGATCAATATAATCCATATCAAGTGTCTTTAGTGATTGTTCCACATGAGATGCAACAGATTCATTCGTTTCAACAAATTCTTTTTCCCCAGGAATTTTTGATGTAATAAAAAATTCACTTCTATCAATATTTGATTCTTTAACTGCTTTCCCTATAACTGCTTCATTACGGTACATGATAGCAGTATCTATTAGTCTATAACCTAGTTCAATTGCAGAACGAAGTTCTTTTGTGTTATAAGTAATCTTGCCGTTAAAATCATTATTTTCTTTACCAAACGTATTTGTTCCTGTTCCTAATACAGGAATAGTTAGTCCATTATTCATTCTCAAGTATTTCATATAAACACACCCTTTTCTTTATATAATTATATCAGACATACAACATATAATATAGATTTATACGTTGTGATTATTTATGATATAGATCATTGTAACTTTTGAAAATAGAAGATAGTATTAAAAATATAATATTTTAGATAATACTAAGAAATTAACATTCATGTTATACTGAATCTTTTGTAAATTTTTAATATAGCTATAGTTATTTAACAGTTTAGTTTTTTGTATATTAATTTGACTTAAAAGCGTGAATACTATTTCTTAAAACCCCAATGAGTGATAGGATTATCATACTACTACCAATCACATGATTAATAAGGATTTTAATTCTTGATACTTAAACGCATCAGATGTATAAATCGTATAAGTGAACGCTCCCCCATAAAGGCTTTTAAAAAAAGAGATATCATAATGATATCTCTTTAAATAGTTGTTTAATTGTCTAAAATAATCCAAGTCCAAACGCAGCTGCAAAGACAAGTGAAATTGTAGTCATTAACTTAATTAAAATATCAATTGATGGTCCAGCTGTATCCTTAAATGGATCTCCAACTGTATCTCCTGTAATACTTGCTTTATGAGCAATACTACCTTTGCCACCAAATTCACCAGTTTCAATCAGCTTTTTAGCATTATCCCAAGCGCCACCAGCGTTTGCCATAAAGATGGCTAACATAATACCTGTTGCGAGTGTTCCTGCGAGTAGCCCCCCAAGAACTTGTGCACCAAAGAAGAATCCAACTGCAAGCGGTGTAATGATTGCAAGCATTGCTGGTAAGACCATTTCTTTAAGTGCTGCAGCAGTTGATATTTCAACACACTTTGCATAATCAGGTGTTTGTTTATATTGTAAAATCCCTGGCATTTCTCTAAATTGTCGACGAACTTCTTCTATCATTTCATTGGCTGCTTTACCAACTGATTTAATGACCATTGATGAGAAGAAAAATGCAAGCATCGCACCAACAATCAGTCCTGCCATAACTTTAGGGGTTGCAATATCTATTGCTGATAGATTGGCTTTTCTAATAAATGCACTGAACAAAGCAATTGATGTCATTGCTGCTGACCCAATCGCAAATCCTTTTTCGATAGCTGCCGTTGTATTTCCAACTGAATCAAGTTGATCTGTAATTTCACGAACACCTTTATCAAGACCACTCATTTCAGCAATACCACCAGCATTATCAGCGATTGGACCATAAGCATCAACACTAATTGTGATTCCCGCAGTTGATAACATACCAACAGCGGCGAGTCCAACACCAAAGAGTCCACCGATGAAATAAGAACTAACAATCCCTGTTGCTAGGATTAAAACAGGGATTAAAGTGGATTCCATACCGGTTGATATCCCAGCGATAATATTAGTTGCATGTCCTGTTTCTGATTGTTTAGCAATGTTTTTAACATGTCTATAAGCATCTGCTGTGTAATATTCAGACACAAGTCCAATTAACACACCGACTGAAAGCCCAATGATAATAGAGAAAAATGGTGCAAATTCAAATTCAAAATTCTTAATATTCATAAAGATCCCGTTTGGATCTGTATATAACCCTGAGTTAATCGTGTCTAAAAATAAGACATTAGCAATAAATGTAAAGATAATAAATAAAATAGCACTGACATATGTTCCCATTTTCAATGCTTTAAATGGGCTTTTTCCTTCTTTCCCTTTAACAAAGAACGAGCCAATGATCGATGATAATACACCACTAAAGGCAACGGTCATAACAAATAAGATACCATCCATTCGGTGAACAGCTGTGAAGATAAGTGCAGCTATTGTAGCTGCTCCAATTACACTTGATACATACGATTCAAGTAAGTCACTTCCCATACCAGCAACATCACCAACGTTATCTCCAACGTTATCGGCGATAACAGCTGGGTTTCGTGGATCATCTTCTGGAATTTCTGCTTCTATTTTACCAACTAAATCAGCAGCAACATCGGCAGCTTTGGTATAAATTCCTCCACCAACGCGCCCAAATAAGGCAATGGATGATGCCCCTAAACTATATCCAGCTGAATACGTGATAGCTTCGTAGGGATCAAGACCAAAAGCAAATGATAAAGCAAGAACGATAAATAGTCCTAATAGTCCAAATCCAACAACGCTCATTCCCATAACACTACCACCTTTAAAGGCGACATCTAACGCTTTGATAATTCCGCTTTTTTGTGCAGCAGTTGTTGTTCTTGAGTTGGCATTGGTTGCACTTTTCATCCCAACATATCCAGCACTTAAACTAAATAAGGATCCCATTAAAAAAGATAACGCAGTTCCTAACCCATAAAATAAATCTGAATACTGTGTTTGATCGACAACAATATTAGTATTACTATTTTCGGTTAACCCTGAGATATGGTCATACCCAAAATAAAACCCAATAAATATGGTGATTGTCGCAATAAAAATGTAGGTAAATATAACCTTGTACTCAGCACGTAAGAATGCGTGAGCTCCTTCTTTAATGTAAGAACTAATTTCAACAACTTTGCCCTTACCTGCATCAAAAGATAATATTTTCCTATACAAATAAAAAGCATATCCAAGTGCCGCTAAAGATATAACGATTCCAATACCTAAAAATAAGACTACATTCATTTGATTACCTCCATATCATTTATGCCTATTATACTTGGTTAATAAAAGCTCTGTCAAGGTTTGATTGATTAGTTTATTTATCTTAACCCCATAATTTGTGATATCACTTAAATACTTTGAAAACTTTAAACACCAAAAAAATATGAAATTACTAAACAACATACAACAAATGGACATCAAATCCTATGCGTTGTTGATGCGTTTGAAACAATGATTTCTACAAGAGCATATTGAGAAGCCTTGCCAACAGAAACTGCAATAAAAAATTTAAGAACTATGCTAAGACACAGTTTAATCCTAAGTTAGTTAATATTTCCTTAACAAAACTTTTACGTTTATTATTCAATTTTATATGAAAACTTAGTATCTAATTGGTTATCTTCTGGGACTGATTGCTTTAGTGATGCTAATATCATTTCGTCTTGTTTGCTTTGTTTTTTCATTATTTTTACCACATCTATTCTTACCTTTATTAAACCTTATAAGTTAAAAAAGTTTCCACAAGATTATTCATCAAAAAAAACCACGATTTCTCGTGATACTTTGTCAACAGTCTGCAATGATAATTTACTAATTATCATTGTCTTTTTTCAAAATTCTATTTTTTTCTTGCTGAACTTTATATAAAATCATTTTATTGCTTTTAACCATCTGTTTTTAAATTTTAAAATTAGATATACTCCAAATATGATATGATACAACAAACTGTCTTGCCGATAATTTATATTCCACTTTCCATTAAAAACGAATAACACATATCCAAGATGAATATAAATCATTAAGTATACGATGTATGCACTATAATGTACTCTCTTCCAAGTGAGAGGTCTCATTTTTTTCTTATAAATGTAAATGAAGTAATCACAAGCGGAACCATAATTATAGCTGCGATAATCCCTGTAAAATTATATCCGCCTAATGCTAAATCCAATCGAAGCACTGCATGTGGTATCAATAATATAAACCCTGTAATTGCAAGTTCTCTTCTAACTTGTAGTACTGTCTTATATGGCGTAGTTTTTTTCTTTAACACTCCACCAAACATCACGATTGTAAACATCGCAAATGTAATGTTTCCATTTTGAATCCAATTTAATCCAATTGGCAATTCAACATTAAATGCAAGTAAAAGAGTATTAATAATACTAATTATTAATACAATTAAGTATACCCAGTATTCATTTCTATGGATTTTTCTAGCGTAAAAATGAATTAGTGTATATATCGGAACAACTAAAAAGATGGATATTGAATACTCAATCATTTACAATCTCTCCAACAACTGGAATACCATCTAATACACTTGTACCATGTGGAGAAATAGTATTAATTTGTTCCGTTAAATCTTGACCTGCGGTGAAACCGTTATGAGTACCATCACTCCAACGATTTGACCCTGTTACATCATAAATCACATCATCGACCGCGATATATGCTGGATTCCCATCCGTACCATCATACACTGCAAGTTCTTCAATAGTGAGTTGTAGTATATTCGACTGTTCATCTGTTTGATTATCTGTTTTTATGGGGTCATCATCAACAAGTAGTCCTGTATCGTTACTACATGCAGATAAAGTAAATACAACTATAAGTATTAATACTCCAAATATCTTTTTCATTTTATCTCTTCCATATATAATTTTACTTCATTTTTATAATTATTCCAATTAATAAACAATGAAAAAGATATTAATTCATAGTTTTTAAACAATGGTTATCTCTTTTTTCTATTTGAATTATTTCAACTTTACTTTCTCATAATTATTTGAATATGATTTCACATTAACCCTCTGTTTTATTCCTATCACACTCCAATATAAACGATAAGAATAATCGTTCTAATCCAAGCAGAAATCAGAACCACAAATTAACCTTTTTATAACCTTCATACTATTAGTTGAAACTATTTGTGATACGGCTCGTTGTAACAATATAACTTGCAACTTGTTATAGTTTTCTTAGTATATTTAAGTTCTTATAAATTTGTTTTCTATGTTTTTACTTTTTTGAATTTTTGAATACTTACTATCTAAAATTGGAGTCTTAACATCTGTAATAATCTCATAATACTTGTACATTATCATTGTTATTTCCAGGTTTAATCTTCTAACTGTATTAATGTGTTCCTTTAATTCGTCACAAAAATTTAGTTCATTCCTTTTATAGTAGGCATCGATGAAGCCTGGATTATATATTTTATTATGGTTTTCAAACATTTTCTTAGATGTCACCTTTATACTTTGATTTAAATCAACCAATCTTTCATCTTTAAAAATTTCATAAAGTTCTTCTAAATATTCTTCTATCATCAGATATGTATTGGTTACAAATCTCATTTACAAATATGCTTGCTGATAAGGATAACGAAAAAAAGATACTAAGGTAATAATCCTTCCAAAAATCATATATTTTATCCGAATTGATATTGAATCATATATGCTTTATGAGAAGGATAAGCATATGAAAATTAGTTTTGGGTTTTTCCCATTTTCTAGTTCTAATACAACGTGTGTTTTAAAGGCATCAGTGTATGTAATTGCCTTCTTAGATACCTTTTTCACATATTCATTCGCTTTTAAGTTAGCTATTTGTTTTTCAGTAAAGTAATGTTTTCCCATGTTGTTACCTCTTTCTAGTTTAAGTATAGTAAAAACCTATAAAATTTCCACTCTTTTTTTTAAGTGTCCATTTTATAGGTTTCATTTTATATTAATGGAAGTACTTATTTTTTTATGATGTATTCCAGTTCACTGTGATACCATTTGGATTCCAATCACTGGGCCAAGTCGAGTGATTTTGATAAATGTGCCTTGTATAATAAGCAAACAAATATGCATTTTAATAGACCAATATAAAGAGTTCACCATTGCTAAGTGTGATTCTTAGTATGTGCTATCTTACTTTGTTATGACACATTGATAAATACTCATTTTTGTATGGAGTTTGTGGATTGAATTAAAGGGGAAATTTGTTCTCACTTATTTGGTTTTATCCTTTTAACGCAATTCAATCCTTGCTAAAAATTTCATAGTGTTATATGAGATTTTCTTGTCTTATATATTCAGCATATATGTTATTATTTAAAATAGAGATTTTTCTATCCACATCTGTTTTAAATCTTACAATATCTTTATTATTAAGAATCGACTGTTACTTATTTTGTTCTTGTTTCTCCTTGTTGTCTTGATCTTTCTTCATGTTCTTTTTAACTGTGTTTTTTACTGTATGCTTGGTTTTTCTT